>CALGIB010000988.1 GCA_937915955.1 uncultured Pseudomonadota bacterium | reverse complement strand
GTTCGTCCGTGATGAGCTTCTGCGACCGCCAGGCGATGACCTTGGCACCCCACTCGTCCAGCAGCTTGGCCGTGAGATCGAGGTAGAGCTGCGCGGCGGCGGCGGTGTCCGCAGGCCACTCGGCATCGAGGATGATCGCGTCAGGGCCTTCGTTCCAGATCTCGCCTTCCCAGTCCACCGCGACCGCGATCAGCGCGGGCTCGCCTTCTCCCCGCTCCCAGTCCGGGGTGGCCCAGATCTCCGGGCTCCCCCTCCTGGTCCAGTAGAAGGTCCCCAGGAACCGCTCATGGCAGCAGGACCAGCCGTTGTGGGTCTTGAGCTGCACGGCCATCACGAAGTCGTGGGTGATCTCCAACTGGGTGCGCGCCAGGGGCATGACGACTGGCAGATCCGCGATGGGCACGGACTCGGAACCGTCGCCCTGGCCGATCTCGACCGGCATCCAACAGGTCTTGCAGCACAGGTACGCGCCGTGGTGCGTGCTGTGCGAGCCGCAGCAGTCAGTCAGGCGCGTGCGCGCGAGGTCGGTGTCGTCGTAGCGGTGGCCAGTGGCCTTGTCGGTGATGATCACAGGACGCTCGCTCGGTGGCCACGGCAGAACGCGATGGCGAGTGGGGCAGCGGACGACCCGTTGCCGATGATTCGACAGCCGCAGGGCGTCGAGAGGACGCTGGCGCGCGTCAGGCTCGGCTGGTCGCCCCACATCCGGCAGATCTGGGCGGGGCTCTCGGTGCGGTCAGCGCGCATGTGCGCGAGCGCCTCCGGCCGAACATGCTCGGCGTAGCCGACCGGTTTCGGGTGGCCCTGCTCGTCGTACAGCAGGTCGAGGCACACATCGCAGACGATGCGCTCGACGCCCTGGCTGTTGAAGCAGACGTGTCCGTCGTCGGTCAATCGGTGGCAGTCGGGACAGGTGCTCATGATCCCTCCAGGGGGAGCTCGGGCTGCATGGGCGGGCAGCAGGGGCACTTCCAGCCCCGGTTGTCGGTGTGGGTCCAGCCGTCCTTGACGAACTGGCCGTAGGCCATGTGCTTGGAGAGATCGTGCCCCTCCATCGAGTCGCTGCAGCCGTGGCCTTCGCCGCCGCGCTTCGGGCAGCTACAGCCGACATCGGTGCAGTAGATGATGATCTCGTAGACGGGGCTGCTCTTGGACAGCGCAGCCAGGGCGGCGGGGTAGCTCACGACGCCTCCTGGGTGATCTTGCTCGGGTTGAACCGACGGCCTCGGAGGACGTAGCCGAAGCCGCCTCCGGGGCGTCCCACGGTGGACAGGACGGTCGCCGGGGTGGCGACCGTCCCCAGGGCCTGGGCCGGCACCGGCCAGTCCGTCGGCATGAAGTGGCCGTAGCCGTCCGCGACGAGACGGCGCCCGTCCACCAGACGGATGCTGACGGCGACGTAGCACGCGCCGCACGCATCCCGGTGGACGGACGCGACCGGCGTGCCGTCGTAGGCGAAGGTGCTCACGACGGGTGCCCCAGGCGGATCGGCGCGTAGGGGACGCCGGGGCCAGTGCCGATGCTCTCCGGGTGGCGGTCGAGGATGTGCTTGGCGTACTCGCCGGTGGCGAAGGACTCGGAGTCCTTCTTCGCGGAGAGCACGATGTCGGCCTGACAGATCGGGCAGGTGACGTAGGCCCAGAGCCGGTTGACCTCGCAGGCGAGGACCGTCCAGCCTTCGCGCCTCTCGTCCCAGGTGTCCGACGTACAAGGCGGCAGATCGACGTTGTGCTCGGATCGCACGACGCGGATCAGATCCTCCAGGGGCGCTGTGCGGTCCCGCTCCCCCTCGATCCGAATACTCCAGCCGGGGGCCTCCAGGGTCCAGCCGCCGCCGGATACGTCGTCCCACCAGATCGCGTAGGCCGGCGCGTTGGCTCGCTCATGAGCGATGTACCGCTCCAGCAGATCAGCCAGGGCCTCGGCGTCGTCGCCGCACCAGAACTGGCCGGCGTAGCCGCCGTCGCCCTGCCCGACCGCCCGCTGGACGGTCAGGCAGAGCTGGTTGAGCAGATCCTGCGCGGTGGGGGCGCTCACGACTGCCCCGCCAGGGTCCACGACCCGTCGTCCATGACGAGGACCGTGGCCCCCACGACGTCGCGCAGGAACACGACGCGCTGGGTGTCGTTCATCTTGCGCCACGCGTTCCTCGCGTCGCTCATCCGGCGCGGGTGGCCGTCGCGCAGGACAGGCAGGGGCTGGCCGTTCCGGGTCATGGGCGTAGCCATCAGAGGCTCCGCGCGACCCGACCGAGGTCGAGCTTGCTGGCGGTGGCCGGGACGAGCAGATCGTTGGCGAAGATGATCTCGGAGGGGGCGTGGCCCTTGAACCAGTTGTACTTCTGGCTGGTGGCCTCGCGGACGAAGGATGCCTTGTGCTTCGGCCAGTCCCTCGCAAGCTCGGGCCAGCGGACCATCGTCCACGATCCCTTGGGATCGCCGGGGCAGCGGAAGGCGACCTTGCCTGCGCGGCTCCACTTGCGGGCGTCCCGCAGCATCCGCCAGTTCTCGATGTGTGCGCTGATCAACAGATCGATGGACTCAACAGGGGGCTTGCGGCCAGCCGCCTGCTCCAGCGCCTTGATCTCGTCGGTGAGTGCGATGATGGCCGTCCAGTCGTCGTACTCATGCGGGCCTCCGCCCCCGTCGTTGGCGACCCGGCCGACCTTCTTGCCGTCGAGGTACAGCATCGCGGCGAAGTTGGTTGTCTCGCGGCTTCCGGCTTCGAACACCTTGACGCTCTTGAGTTCCACGCGGCCCTTGTAGCGGGCCTGGAAGGCGTCGAGGGCGGCGTGCCACTCGTCCCAGTCGATCTTCTCACCCTTGTCGTCGCTCATGGCTGGTCACTCCCGGGGGTGCGAGAAGGCGCGGGGTTCCCTCCCCGGCCAAGCACCTGAGAAGGACGGTACAGAGTGCAGCCTGGAACTGCAAGTCAGATGAGAAAAGATTCTTGGAACCGTAGCAGATTCGGCACCTTACAGAGTTATCCACAGCCACCCATTTGACTCTCAGGTGACTTCCTGGGCGGCTGAGAGTACCCTGCCGGCGTGACAGATCTCACCTCGCAAGAGCCCCTGGCGTGGGGTCTGGGGACGCCTGTACCCGCGCCCCTGCGCTGGCTTGAGCGGCTCGGGCCGGCGTTCGTGCGGGCCTCGCAGGAGGGGCGCGCCCACGACCTGCCCGCGGTCGCCGCGGCGGTGCGGTTCGCGGGGGCGGCCAGCCTGCAGTCGTGGTTGTTGGTGGAGGGGTGGTGGCGCGGCGTGGTTGACTCCGACCGGGTCCTGCAACTCCTGGGAGAGCAGCCAGATCAGACCCTGGATCTGGCGCTCCTGGACCTCGAGCTTGCCGAGCGGGTGTGGGACAGCCTGCGCCCAGGCGAGGTGGACGCGCTGGCCCGGTGGGGAGCGGAGGTGCTGCGCGGGCACGGCGCGGACGGGATCGTCTGCGTCGAGCAGGGTGCCCTGGTCCTGCTGGGCTCCACGGCCGGGGTGCGAGCCCCGCCGCCGCTCGCAGACGACGACGACGAGGACAGGGTCATGCTGTCCGAGACAGAGCCTCCGGCCAGGGAGCCGGACCCACCACCGCCCCAGCCGGTCAAGGCCACCCGCAAGCTGCCGAAGGTGCCCCGCTGCATCCGGCACCACCGCGGCCCGCAGGGCGCGCTGCTTGACGCGCTCGGGCTCCGGGTGGGGTTTGTGGGTCTGTCCCGCGTGTTCCAGGTCGATTCACCCACGGAGCTACGCCGCCAGCTCCTGCTCGACGGCCTGGACGAAGGCGTCTTGACCTGGGGCAACCTGCTCCTACGTTTCCGGGGGATCGGACAGGAGCTTCATCCTGACGACGTCCGCGAGATGCTGGTTGATCACGCGGACGAGATTGACGTCCACCCCGAACTGGCGGTGCTGA
Organism: uncultured Pseudomonadota bacterium; assembly: GCA_937915955.1. Lineage (GTDB taxonomy): Bacteria > Myxococcota_A > UBA796 > UBA796 > CAJQPC01 > JAAESX01. The sequence goes on along the minus strand of CALGIB010000988.1, from coordinate 197 downwards.
CGACGGCCCCCTTCCGTGCGCGCATGCGCGCGGGTGGGTATGACGGGATCGCCTTCAAGCGCGGTACGACCGACAGGATCGTCCTGCCGCACTACTATCTGAGGGGATTCCCCTCCGGATCGCCGCTCTGGCGGCGGATCTGCGAGGGAGAGTGAGGATGGCCATGAACATCGACGGACGGATGATGCTGGATCTCG
>CALGIB010000987.1 GCA_937915955.1 uncultured Pseudomonadota bacterium | reverse complement strand
CCACAGGCCCAGGGCGACGGTCTGGGCGAGGGCGAGGGGCAGGCCCAGGTCGAGAGCTTCTCGGGGGGCCCGGCTCTCCAGCGCGGGCCGGTGCGGAGCCTCGGGCAGGATCTGCTCCCGATCCACGCCCAGGCCAGCCTTCGAGATCAGACCTTCTCGGCGGCGGTGTTCGGGCTCGCCGGGCTGCCCTGGCTGGTCTTCGTCGGGCTGCTGGTTCGCGCGCGCCTGGCCCGTCCGGGCCGCGAGCCCTCACCGCGGGAGCGGCTGGCGGCGGACCTCGCCGGGCTCGATCCGGGCGACATCGCCGGTCTCGAGCGGGCCTTCCGGGACGCGCTGGCCATCGCCTTGCAGCGGCCGGCGGCGGGGCTGACCCGAGACGATCTGGTCGCTCTGGACGATGTGCATCGAGCTCGGGCCGATCAGCTGTATCGGGACCTGGAGCGGGCCCGCTACGGCGGGGGAGCCTCGCTGGCCGAGGACGTTCGCGCCCTGTGCGAGGAGCTGGTGCGATGACGCTGTTCCTGCTCCTGGGGCACGCGCTGGCGGGTCCCGCCACGCTCGAGTCGGCCAACGCCGCCCACCTCGAGGGTCGAGCGGGCGAAGCCGCCGAGCAGTACGCGGACCTGATCGACGCGGGCCACGCCAGCGCCGACCTCTACTACAACCTGGGCAACAGCCACTTCCAGGACGGGCGGCTCGGCGAGGCCATCCTCAGCTGGCGGCGAGCCGCGCTGCTGGCCCCGCGAGACGGGGACATCGCGGCCAACCTGGACCAGGCCAGGCTGAAGGCCCGAGATCGCGTCGACCCGCCCTCCGTCGGCGGCGCGCTGTTCTGGCGCTCGACGCTGTCGCTGGCCGAGCAGGGCTGGGGGGCGACGCTGATGCTGGGCCTGCTGGGCCTGCTCGCCTGCCTCTGGCGCCTGCGCCCTGGGCTCCCACTGGGCATCCCGGCCCTGCTGGTTGGGGTCCCGGGCATGGCGCTGGCGCTCAGCTCGGCGGTGGAGCTGTCCGAGCTTGGCAGCCAGGCGGTCGTGCTGACGCCGGTGCAGGTCGACTCCGGCGGCGGAGGGGTGGTGCTCTTCGAGCTGCACCCGGGGGCCGAGGTGCTCTTCCGCGAGGCGGCGGCTGGGCGCGCCCAGATCGAGCTGCCCGACGGGCGGCGAGGTTGGATGGAGCTGGGCGCTCTCGGGGTCGTGGATCCTCGGCTGCCTGCGCCGCGCGCCTCCGCGCGTTAGGCGGCGCCCCAGAATCGGAGGTCTCGCCATGCCCAGCCTGCTCGTCGCCATGCTCGCTCTCGGCTCGCTCACCGGCTGCTGGGAGAAGCGCATCAAGCACCTCAGCGACGCAGAGTTCGACCACTACTACGCGCTGCGCCCCTTCATGTCCGAGGACATGCGCAAGGCCTTCCTGAAGCTGAAGACCGAGGAGGAGCGCGACCAGTACCTCAAGGACCAGGGACTCTGGGAGCACTTCTACAAGTACGACGCCGAGACGCGGACGGCGATCGTCCAGGGCGCCGTCGAGCCCGGCTGGACCAAGGACAAGGTGCTGATGGCCTGGGGCGCGCCCTTCGACAAGCGCAAGCTGACCGGCCGGAAGGCCCAGCGCAGCGAGCTCTTGATCTACCGCTTCGAGAAGCACGAGGACGGCAGCATCCTGGTCTGGGAGCAGAACTCCAAGACCGAGTACAAGGCCGTGGAGCTGTTCCGGCGCGACGTCACCCTAGACGACGACGTCGTGATCGAGATCGTCGAGCACAAGACCTGGCAGTGATCCGATCCTAGGCGGATAGGCTGCAAGGCCGCCGCATCCACCGCCTATGGGCAGTGACACGCCTGGAGTGCAGCCCTCATGCACGTGACGCTCGTCTCGCCCTACCCGGACATCACCAACTACGGCCTGCGGGTTCTGTCCGCCGTGCTCAAGAGGGCCGGGCACCAGGTCCGCTTCATCTGCATGCCCGACTTCGCCGGCGACGGTGAGTTCACCCACGTCCGCATGAGCGAGGAGCGCTACCCCAAGGCCGTCATCGACCAGTTCGTCGAGCTGACCCGCGACACCGACCTCCTCGGCGTCACCCTGATGACCCACTACTTCGACACCGCCAAGCAGCTGACCAGAGCCGCGCGCGAGGCCCACGGCGTGCCCAGCGTCTGGGGCGGCTTCCACCCATCGGTGCGCCCCGACGAGTGCGCGCGCTGGGCCGAGTACGTCGCCATCGGCGACTCGGAGGACCTCATCCTGCAGCTCTGCGAGCGCCTGGACGCCGGCGACCAGGACCTCGCCGACATCAAGGGCCTGGTCTGGCGCCAGGGGGACAAGGTCATCCGGAACGCGCCAGGCAGCCTCGAGCAGAACCTCGACGACTACCCCTTCCCCGACTTCGGCGTCGAGGACCACCACATCCTGTTCGAGGGCCAGCTCCTGCCGCTGACCAAGGACCTGCTGCGCCGATACCTGCACAACGGCACGGTTAGCCGGATGTTCGGCAAGACCGGCTACCAGACGATGACCGGCCGCGGCTGCCCCCACGCCTGCACTTACTGCGGCAACAGCTTCTACCGCGACCTCTACAAGCGCCAGCGCTACGTGCGCTACCGCAGCGCCGAGAACGTCATCCAGGAGCTGGAGCAGGTGAAGCGGGAGTACCCCTTCATCAACTTCATCTGGTTCTCCGACGACAGCTTCTTCGGGCGTCCGCTGCCCGACATGATCGAGTTCGCCGAGAAGTACAAGCGTCGCGTCGGCGACCCCTTCTACCTGCTGGGTAGCCCGGGCACGATCACCGAGGAGAAGTACGAGATCCTCGTCGATGCGGGCCTGCACTGCACTCAGATGGGCATCGAGCACGGCTCCAAGCGCATCCAGAAGCTCATGAAGCGCTCGACCATGGGCAACGACAAGATCCTGGCCAGCGCCGAGATCCTGGCCAAATACGCCGACCGGACCGCGCCACCGCAGTACGACATCATCTACGACCTGCCCTACGAGACGCTCGAGGACAAGCTCGACACCCTCCGCCTGGTCGCCCAGCTCCCCAAGCCCTACCGGCTGCAGGCCTTCTCCGTCATCTTCTACCCGGGGACCTCGCTGCACACGCTGGCGCTGCGCGACGGCCTGGTCAGCGACGAGAAAGAGGAGATCTACGACAAGATGTACTTCGAGAAGAACGACACCTACACCAACGTGTTGCTCTACCTCGCCAAGTCCGGTCGCATGCCCAGCCCCGTGCTCGAGGCCTTGATCGACCGTCGCGTCGTGGATCTGGCCACCAGCGACTACGCGCGCCCCTTCGCGGCGCTGGCCAAGGCCGGAATCGGCAAGCTCCGGGCGGCCCTTCGCAACCCGGCGCTCGAGCGGGCCGAGGCCCTGGGCACCCTGGATGCACGCATGACCGGCATGACCGGGGCCGACGCCGGCGCGGTCGCCCCCTGGGCGGCGGGCTCGGCGGCCAAGTAGAGGAGTAGGCTCTCGATCGGAGGCCGACATGCTGCTGCTCCTCGTCGCTTGCATCGCTCAGGTCGACCCCTGCGCCAAGCAGGTCTTCTTCATCGACGCGGACGGGGACGGGGTCGGCGGCGAGCGCCTGTCGATCCAGTGCCACGGCTCCGAGGACATGGTCAGCGTCAGCGGGGACTGCGACGACACGGACGCCGAGGTCGCCCTGGCGCAGGTGCGCTTCGAGGACCTCGACGGCGACGGATGGGGGGCCGAGGCGGTAGAGGTCTGCGGACCCAGCTCGGGCACCGTGGAGGTCAACGGGGACTGCGATGACACCGATCCCCAGGTCCATCCCAGCGCCGGTGAGGTCTGCGACGGGGTGGACACGGACTGCGACGGTCAGGTCGCCGAGGCGCGGGTGCCTCAGGACTACGCGACCGTGCAGGAGGCGCTCGACGCCGAGGAGCCCTGGATCTGCCTGGACGAGGGGGTCTTCGGCGAGGACCTCGTTCTGCCCGCGACCCCGGTCCACGTTCAAGGGCGTGGCGCTGGCCTGAGCGTGGTCGAGGGCTCGGGCGAGGGCCCGGTGATCCGCGGCCAGGACAGCGTGGCGCGGCTCGAGGGCCTGACGCTCAGCGGCGGGCGCTCCCCGCAGGGCGCGGGGCTCTACGGGCTCAACCTGGACCTCGAGCTGGTAGACGTCGAGATCACGGACAACGCCTGCGAGTCCGAGAGCCAGTGTCACGGCACCGGCTTCTACCTCGAGGCCAGCGAGGCCTGGCTGGATGGCGTGTGGATCCACGGGAACGACGCCGTAGGGGCCACAGGAGTAAAGGGCGTGGCGGGGATGAGCCTGGACGGCTGGCTGCGCGCCCAGGACTGCCGCTTCGAGGACAACCTCGCGAGCTCTGGAGACCACACGGCGGGGGGGGCGCTCTACCTGGGGGGAGCGGTGTCCTTGCGGCGCGTGTCCGTGGTGGGCAACCGGGTGGCCATCGGCAACACCTGGGGCAGCGCCATCCACCACCGGGACGGAATCCTGGAGGCCGACAACCTGGCGGTGCTCGGGAACTCGGTGCCCGCCGACAGCTCGATGGGCTGCGGCGTGGTCTGTCTGTCCGGGTCCCGCGCGTCGGTGACCCAGGGCGCGCTGGTCGGCAACGAGGTCAGCGACGGCGAGGACTGCGCCGGGGTTCGGATGATCGGTCGTTCGCAGCTCGACCTGGTCAACAGCGACATCTCCCTGAACGGGGGCGCTGGGCAAGGCCAGGGTGTCGTGTGCGGCGACAGCGACAGCTACTTGATGAGCTCCTACAGCAACCTGCTGCCGCCAGGCGATGAGCTCTTCGTCGACCTCGACCAGCGGGTCGAGCTGCTCGGTGGCGTGATCAACGAGCCCCCGCTGTACGCCTCGGTGACGGACGACGATCCCCGTGACTGGGATCTGACCCTGACCGCGGGCTCGCCCCTGGTCGACGCGGGCGACCCGGAGCTGCTGGATGTCGACGGGAGCCGCTCGGACATCGGCGTCCTCGGCGGGCCGAACGCCGAGTAGTCGCGACGAGTCAGACGTCGATGGCCATCAGCACGTCGTCCAGCAGCGAGCCGTCGCGCAGCTGGTACTCGGCCTTGCGGTAGCCCTCGCGCCGAAAGCCGGCCGACTCGTAGAGCTTGATGGCCCGGTCGTTGTGGGCGTAGACGGCCAGCCCCAGCTTCAACACGTGAGGGTTCTCGCGCGCCCAGCGCAGCACCGCCTCCAGCAGCTTCCGGCCGACGCCCTGGCCCCGGGCGTCCTCGGCCACGAGGATCTCCAGCTTGCCGACGTGCCGCATGCGCCGCAGCGAGCCGCCGGTCACCTTCAGCAGGCCTACGAGCCGCTTGTCCAGCTTCGCGACCAGCGCGATGCAGTTCGGCTGGCGCTGCAGCTCGCGGAGCGTGGCGCGCTGCAGCTGCAGGCTGTCCATGTACTCGTCGGCCTCGGTGATGAACCAGCGGCCCTCGGCCAGCACGGCGCGCTGCAGCTGGACCAACTCCAGGACGTCGTCGTCTCCTGGCAGATCGATGACCAGTCGCCCGGCGTCGAGCTCGTGCACCTGGCGCCAGGGCGAGCGCATCAGCCCTCGCCGCCGCTCAGGAAGGTCCGGAGGCGAGCGCGCAGCTCGGGGCTGGTCCAGGCCGGGGCGACCTCGCCCAGGAAGCGCGCGGTCTCCTCGGGGGTGACGTCCGTCACGCCGGCGTGGAGCATCGCCTTGGTGCGGGCGTACACACCCTGGTCGTAGCGGGACATGGCCCGGAGCCTGCTGCGCGCCGTCGCGGCGGCGTCCTCGAGCACCTCGTCGACGAGGCCCAGTTCCTTGGCGCGACCGGGTGTGTGCAGGCTGGCGCCCAGCAGGACCTGGTCGCGGCTCTGCGGCGGGATGCGGTGCGTCACCAGCTTCCAGACGGCGGGCGGAAACATGACGCCGACGGCGACCTCGGTCAGGCCGATGCGCGTCCTGGGGTCCGCGTGGGCCACGCGCAGATCACAGGCCAGGGCGAGCACGGCGCCGCCGGCGATGGCGTGCCCTTCGACGAGCGCGACGGTGGGCGCGGGCCAGGAGAAGAGGCGAGTGCAGACCTGATCCAGCAGGCCCAGGAACTCCCGCATCCCCGCCTCGTCCAGGCTCAGGATCTCCTTGAGGTCCACGCCCGCCGAGAACACCCCAAGCTCGCCTCGAAGCAGCAGGGGCTCGCCCTCGTGCTCGTCCATCCGGGTCAGGATCGAGCGCAGCAGCGCCCGGCTCAGCGCGTTCTTGTTGGGGCCGTCCAGGACGAGTTCGTAGGGCTTGCTCATGCCCCGACCTATCTGGCTCAGAACGCCTTGCCCGCGCCAAATCGCACAGTGGGCTCCAACGGCTGACCAAGGACCATCGACTCCACCGCCAAGCTCAGCGAGAAGCCGCGCCGAAGGGGCTGAGCCACCCCCACGGCCAGGCCCAGGGCCGGCTGGCGCGCCGACGCCAGCGCCTCGGCGAAGGGCGACAGGTGTTCCTGGGACAGGGTGCCGCGGAAGGCCACGCCCAGATCCACGCCCTCGGTCCCGGCCGTCGTCCGCAGGGCGGCGCCCAGGTGGTCGCCGCTGACGCCGGCGTACAGGTACAGGCCGGACTCGTGCTGAGCGCCCGTCCACCCGATCTCGACCATGGGGTTCAGCTGCCGCTCGGAGCGCTGCTCCACCTGGCTCAGGTCCTGCTGGTCACCCACGCGCAGGGTCTCGACGGGCCTGGAGCCCAGCTCGCTCTGCCCCGAGGGCTGCTCCGCCAGCGCGGCCATCGCGCGAGCAGCCAGCCGAGAGCTGGGGAACTCCTCCGCGAACCGCTGAAGCTGCTCGGAGCTGCTGGCGTCCACCTGGCGCCAGGCCACGATGTCCTCGCCCTGCTGCACGCGCGCGGCGTCTCGGGGCTGGGCCCAGGCGGTCTGCAGGAGGGTGAGGAGAATCAGCACGAATCAACGATCTGGAGTTCGGTCTCGGGCGTGAGCTTCCGCTCGAGACTCGGCGGTCTATCACGGAGATCGGGCTGGGCAAGGCCAGGGAACCCGCCAACTCGACGCCGGCGGCGAGCACCGGACCTGGGTGTTCGAGCACCCAGGCGTGGCCGGCGGCCTGTCCCTGCTTGTCGGCCTGACGTTCCGCTGATCGCTCGCGTACGATAGGCCCCCTCAGAGTGGAGGACTACACATGATTACGGTGATGCTCGGCCTGCTCGGCTGCAACGGTGAGGCCACGGACGTCGAGGGGATCTGGGCCTTGATGGTGCCGAACCTGCAGGACATCGAGGAGGACTGCAGCGAGTCCGTCTCGCACAACTTCACGGACGGACAGGTCCCGGACGACGACGACGAGATCGAGACGCGCTTCTCCGACGAGGTCGACACCACCCGCAGCGACGAGCTGGTGCTGGTGCAGGTCGTCCGGTCGGACGTCAACAAGGACGAGGCCCTGCTGGTCAGCGGCGCGCGCATCTACCCGGGCAAGGAGGTCGACAAGGGCGCCTGGGTCTTCGAGTGGGAGGGCCAGGAGGTCACCGAGCGGGTGCAGTCGCACGCCGACGGCTACGACTACACCGAGCTGATCGACGAGGCCCGGGTCTCGACGATCCGCCTCAACCTGAGCAAGGACGGCAGCTCGGGCACCTGGACCGAGGAGACGGTGACCGCCGCCAGCTACACCGAGACCGACGCCTGGTCCGAGGAGATCACCGAGGTCAGCGCCGACGGCCAGATGCCCTCGTCGAAGTACCTGGTCGTCGAGATCGGCGCGGGCAGCCTGGTCCCTCTGACCAACTCCCGAGACCGGGCCGACTGCGGCGGCACCGCCTGCGAGCTCGACCTGGACATCAGCTGCGTCAACGAGCGCGAGTACAGCGCGATGAAGACCGGCTACGACGACGAGACCGTGTACGAGAATGTTTCGGGCGCCGGCCAGCAGGCTGGTAGCTAGGAGGCCGGCATGTCGGAAGAGGGTGGAGGCGGCGGCGGCCGCTGGGTGAAGTGGCTGGTGTGGATCGGCCTGCTCGTGGGCGTCAACCTGGCCAGCTACATCTTCGACTGGAGCTTCTGGATCTACTGAGGCTCTCCGAGCGCATCTTCAACCTGCTGGCCGCAGCCAGCGTGTTGAGCTGGGGAGTCCTGGGTCTCCTGGCGGACGGGCCGGTGCCTGTTCGACTGGCGCTCCTCGGGCTGGATCTGGTCGTGGCGTGGCTGTTCGTTCGGCGCTCGGCCCTCCAGTCCGAGGCCTCACCTCGGGAGCTGGCCACCGCGCTGCCCAGCCTGGTGTTGGGGGGCTGGGCCTTCGTCGGAGCAGGGCCTCCGGGAGACTGGCCGCTGACGGCTCAGGCGCTGTTCGGCCTTGGGGCGCTGTGGACGGCCTGCTCGCTGGCCTCCCTGGGCTCCAGCTTCGCGGTGCTGCCGGCGCTGCGTGCGCTGGTCCGCCGGGGCCCCTACCGGCTGCTGCGGCACCCGGCCTACCTGGGCGAGGCGCTGCTGGTGGGCGCCTGTGTGCTGGCCGGAGGACCCTGGCAGGCCCTGGTGGCGCTGATCCCCGCGCTGGTCCTGCGGATTCGGGGCGAGGAGCGGGTGCTCACCGCGGACCCGGCCTGGTCGGACTACGCCGCGAGCGTGCGCTACCGGCTGCTACCCGGCCTCTGGTGAGGGGTCCTCGGGCAGCAGGCCCTCGTCCTTCCACTCGGCCTCGCGCCGGTAGATGGTGCGCGCGGTGATGCCCAGCAGGCTGGCGGTGAGGCTCTTGTCCCCGCTGGTGTGACGCAGCGTCTCCTCGATCATCCGCCGCTCGACCTGCTTCAGCGGGGTGCCCACCGCGAAGCTCAGGATCTGACGGCCCCCCCGGTGGCGACGCACCGGTGGCGGCAGCTGGTCCAGCTCGATGATGTCGCCTCGACAGAGCACCACGGCGCGCTCCAGCGCGTTCTCGAGCTCCCGCACGTTGCCCGGCCAGCGGTACGAGCACAGCGCGTCCAGCGCCTCCGAGCTGATGGCCTTGATGCTCTTGCGGTTCTTGTCCGCGTAGAAGCCCAGGAAGTGGGTGGCCAGACGCGAGATGTCCTCGGGCCGCTCGCGCAGGGGAGGGACCTTCAGCTGGATGACGTTGAGGCGGTAGTACAGGTCCTCGCGGAAGCTCCGCGCCTCGACCTCGGCCTCGATGTCGCGGTTGCTGGCCGCCACCACGCGGGCATCGCTGCGCAGGGTCCGGGTGCCGCCGACCCGCTCGTACTCGCCGTCTTGCAGCACCCGCAGCAGCTTCACCTGCAGCGACGAGGGCATCTCGGTGACCTCGTCCAGGAACAGGGTGCCGCCCTGGGCCAGGTCGAAGCGGCCCTCCTTGCGGCCGACCGCGCCGGTGAAGGCGCCCTGCTCGTGGCCGAACAGCTCGCTCTCGAGCAGGTTCTCGGGGATGGCCGCGCAGTTCACGGTGACCAGGCGGCCCGATCGCCGCTGGCTGCGCTCGTGCAGCGCTCGCGCCAGCATGCTCTTTCCGGTCCCGGACTCGCCCACCAGCAGGACGCTGGCGTCGCTCGGGGCCACCAGGTCGAGCTCCTCCATCAGCTCCCGCATCGCGTGGCTGCTGCCGATGATCTCGCCGCGACGTCCCTCGACCGCCAGCTGCTCACGCAGGCGGCGGTTCTCCAGGATCAGGCCCCGCTTCTCCAGCGCCTTGCGCATCGAGCTGACCAGCTCCATCCGTCGCAGGGGCTTGGTGACGTAGTCGTAGGCGCCCTCCTTCATGGCCTCGACGGCGGTCTCGACCGTGCCGTAGGCGGTCATCACGATGACCTCGACGTCGGGGGCAACCGCCTTGCTGGCCCGCAGCAGCTCCAGGCCCGACATGCCCGGCATCTTCAGGTCGGTCAGGACCACGTCCGCGCCCTCGGAGCGCAGCAGCTCCAGCCCCTGCCGGCCGTCGGGGGCCTGGGCGACGACCCAGCCCTCGCGCTTCAGGATGCGCTCCAGCGTGATTCGGTTGGCGGCTTCGTCATCGACGACGAGGATCTTGGGCATGAGACACCTGGACGGAGGTGGCGACAACCTGACGCGGTCTGGACATGATGTCAAGTAGTTGACGAACTGTCATAGGGCCGGTGTCCGATGACGGGGATAGGCTGGCGGCCTGGAGGCGACATGAACCTGGCCCTGGCCGCCCTGATCGGCGGCGCCGTCCTCGGCTGCAACAGCGTGAGCGGCAAGATCGACGAGAACCCGGTCAGCATCAACACCTCGGCGATGATGGAGTACGAGATCGAGGGCGCCGACGACTACATCGTCGTGGCCCTGGCCAGCCACGGCCTGGACTGCGAGGAGTGGGCGGACTTCTACGACGACTTCGACGACAAGCTCTTCGACGATCTGGACCTGGGCGACGCCGAGGACCTCTGGACGGAGACCCTGCCCGAGGACTTCTGGCAGATCGTCATCCGCATGCGGGCCGACGACGTCGACGACCGCGCCGACAAGGTCGACTGGGACCCCGAGGACTGGGACGACGGCCTGACCGACGACGGTGACGCCGCGCTGTTCGCCAGTCACACGACCGAGTGGTGGGACGAGGATCAGCCCTTCGCCGACATCTCGGACGACTACCGGGGTGACGCCGGCTCGCTCAAGATCAAGAGCCACAAGCCCAGCGACCACATCTCGGGCACCTACAAGACCATGATGGTGGACGGGGAAGGGGACGACGAGGGGCAGGTCACCGTGCACTTCAGCGCCGACCACTGCTCTTCGCTCGAGGACTGGTTCTGAGCGCAGGCGGCAGCCTCCGAACGCGCATCCTCGGGGCCTTCCTGGTCTCGGTGGCCTGCTTCCTGGTGGCGCTGGGCTACGGCTTGTTCCAGTTCCAGGCCATCGGCAGCTCGCTGCAGCTGATCAACCACGGCTACCTGCCGCTGGCCAGCGACGCCGCGCGCATGGAGTCCAGCCTGGTGCGCCTCGAGCAGGATCTGGACCCGGCGCTCGGCGGACGGCTGGCGGCGCATCGAAGCCGGGCGACCCTGCACCACGGAATCGTCGGCGAGCGGGTCAAGCTCTCGCGCCAGACCATCGCCGCGGTCATCCCGCTGACCGACGACGAGGAGGAGCTGGCCAACCTGGGCAGCCTGAGCGCGCAGCTCGAGCGCATCGGCGTGCTCAACGGCGAGCTCGCGATGAGCACGGCCGAGTGGCTTGAGCTGGCCGAGCAGGGCCGCACCAGCGAGGCCCGCGCGCTGCAGCCCGAGCTGGTCAACCACCGCCGTGAGCTGCAGACCGCCATCAGCCAGCTCTCCACGGCGGTGGACGGCCGCGTGAGGCGGCTCTCCGAGCGGACCGCCGGGGCCCAGCGGAGCGCCCTGCTGCTCTCGGGCATCCTGGCGCTGGTCGCCCTGGTCGCGGGCATGATGATGCTGGCGCTGGCCGTGATCGCGCTTCGGCCCATCGCGCGCATGACCGAGCAGGTGCAGCGCATCGGGGCGGGCCAGTACGAGCAGCGCATCGAGGTCACCAGCCGCGACGAGCTGGGGCTGCTGGCCGAGCGCATCAACGCCATGTCGGACGCCATCCGCCAGCGTGACGAGGACCTGCGACGCCGCGCCGAGGCCGAGCTCAAGCAGCAGGACCGGCTGGCCCGCGCCGAGCGGCTGGCCTGGGTGGGGCAGATGCTCGCGCAGATCACCCACGAGGTGCGCAACCCGCTCAACGCGATGAGCCTGAACGCCGAGCTGCTGGCCGAGGACCTCGAGGCCCTGCCGCTGGAGCGCCGCCAGGAGTCGCTTGAGATGCTGGGCACCGTCCGCAGCGAGATCGAGCGCCTCGAGAAGATCACCGAGCACTACCTTGCCTTGGCTCGGCGGCCCGCGCCGACGATGGTGCTCACGGACCCGGTGGAGCTGGTGCGCGGCGTGGCCCGACTGCTCGAGGAGCAGCTGCGCCGCGACGGGGTGCTGCTCGAGCTGGAGCTGCCCGAGGTTCCGCCTGTGGACCTGGACCCGGATCAGCTGCGCCAGGCCCTGCTCAACGTCGTCCGCAACGCGGCCGAGGCGGGGTCGAGGCAGATCTCGATCCGCCTCCAGCGCAGCGACGGACACCTGGAGCTGCAGGTCGAGGACGACGGGCCGGGCCTGGTCGAGGAGGACGCTGAGCGGGCCTTCGATCCCTTCTTCACGACCAAGGCCAAGGGCTCGGGGCTGGGCCTGGCCATCACGCGCCAGATCCTCGAGGACCACGGCGGCACGGTGCTGCTCGAGCCGGCCACGCGCGGGACGCGGCTGCTGCTCCGGCTGCCGCTCTGACGAGATATCGAGGGGCCATGACCTCACTCGACTTCGAGGAACACGTCCTCGACAACGGCCTCCGCGTCGTCCTGGCCCCCGACGACGCCGTGCCGATCGTCGGCCTGGCGCTCTACTACGACGTCGGCAGCCGCGATGAGGAGCCGGGCCGCAGCGGCTTCGCGCACCTCTTCGAGCACATGATGTTCCAGGGCTCGGACCACGTCGGCAAGGCCGAGCACTTCGGCCTGATCCAGGGCGTCGGCGGCAGCACCAACGCGACCACCAGCGAGGACCGCACCAACTACTACTGCTCTCTGCCGGCCAACCAGCTCGAGCTCGGGCTCTGGCTCGAGGCCGACCGCATGCGCTCGCTGCAGGTCACGCCCGAGAACTTCGAGAACCAGCGGCAGACCGTGATGGAGGAGCGCCGCCAGCGGGTCGACGACGCCCCCTACGGCACCGCCATGGTGAAGCTCGGCGAGGTCAGCTTCGACAAGTGGGCCTACGGGCACCCGGTCATCGGCTACTGGGAGGACCTCGAGGCCTGCACCTACGACGAGGTCCTGGCCTTCCACGAGGCCTTCTACCGGCCCAACAACGCCACGCTCGTGCTGGCCGGCGACCTGGACCCCCGCGCCACGATCGAGACCGTGCGGGCCTGGTACGGGGACATCGAGCCAGGTGTGCGCCCGGCCTACAAGGACGTGGCCGAGCCCCGCCGGACCGGCGCCCGGAGCCTGCGCGAGACTGACGCGCTGGCCCGCCTGCCCGCGCTCTTCGTGAACCACCAGTGCCCCGGCTATGGACACCCCGACTTCTTCGCCTTCGAGGTCATCGAGACGGCGCTGATGCGCGGCCCCAGCAGCCGAGCGCATCGGGGCCTGGTCGTCGAGAAGCAGCTCGCTGTGCAGGTCTCCGGGGGCTACGACGCGCGCCGGGGCCCGGGGCTGTTCCGACTGGCCGCGGTGACCGGGGCGGACCGTTCGCTCGAGGAGCTGCGCCTGGCCTGGCAGGCTGAGCTGGACCGCCTCGCCAGCGAGCCGATGCCCCAGGAGGAGCTGGACAAGGTCCTGGGGCGCCTCCGCTCCTCCACGGTCTACGGCCTGGAGGGGGTGCTTTCGCGCGCGCTGCAGCTGGGCCGAGCCGACCTGTTCTGCGGGGACCCTGGTTGGGAGAACCGCTATCTGGAAGCCATCGCCGAGGTCCGACCTCAGGACCTGCAGCGCGTCGCCGCCGAGTGGCTCGGCCCGGACAGCTGGGTCTCGATGGAGGTCCGCCCCGCATGAGCTTCCCCACCTCTCCGCCCTCTGGCCGGCCCCCGGGACCCTGGCGCTTCCCCCGGTCCCACGCCTTCACGCTGTCCAACGGGCTGCCGATGCTGGTGCTGCCCTGGCATCGCCTGCCCGTCGTCCAGCTCCAGCTCGTCCACCGCGCGGGCCGCTGGGTGGAGCGCCCCGAGGAGCGGGGCGTGGGCCGGCTGATGGCGCTGACCGCTCGCCACGGCACCCAGCGCTTCGACTCGGCCGCGCTGGCCAACTTCCAGGACGCGCGCGGCATCGGCCTGTCCTCGTCGATCTCTCCGGACGAGCGCGGCGTGGGGGTCAAGGCTCTGTCCGAGCACCTGGACGAGGCCTTCGACGTGCTGGCCGAGGTGGCGCTGCACCCCTCCTTTCCCCAGGACCACCTGGATCGGCAGATCCAGCAGTCCGTCGAGTCCCGCCGGCACCAGAAGGGCGACCCGGACGCCCTGGCCGGCGAGTGGTTCACCTCGGCGATCTACGGGCGGGACCACGTCTATGGCCGGGCCCGGCCCGAGGAGGAGGACCTCCGCGCCCGCACCCGCGACGAGGTGCTGGCCTTCCACGCCCGCCATTACGGCCCCGATCAGGCGCTGTTGCTGGTGCTGGGCGACGTCGATCCCCAGCGGGTCGCTGATCTGGCCGAGCGTCGCCTCGGCGCCTGGCGCTCGGCCCAGGCGCTGCCCGGGCTCCCCGAGGCGCCCGAGGATCGGCCGGCCCGCGTCATCCTGGTGGACCGTCCTGCCAGCGAGCAGGCCACGATCCTGGTCGGAAACCTGGCCATCGAGCGCAGGGATCCGCTCTACGACACCTCGCGCGTGATGAACCGTGTCCTCGGCGGTGGGGCCTCGTCCCGGCTGTTCCTGGACCTTCGCGAGCAGCGCTCGCTGACCTACGGCGTCAGCTCGAGTGTGGACGGCGGGCTCTTCGGCGGGGACTTCAGCGCGGGCCTGGCCTGCTCCGGTGACAAGGTCGCCGAGGCGCTGCGGGGGCTCTTCGAGCACCTCCAGCGCGTGCGGGACGAGGAGCTCTCCGAGGCGGAGCTCGACGCGTCACGGCGCTACCTGATCGGCGCCTTCCCGCAGGGCACCAGCAGCCTGGGCGGCCTGGGATCGCTGCTCAGCAGTCGCTGGATCAACCGCCTGCCCGAGGACGTCTGGGAGACCTTCATGGCCCGCATCGCCGCGGTGGACGGCGGCGCGGCCATGGCTGCGGCCAGGGCCTGCGTCCGGCCCTCGGCCTCTACCCTGGTCGTGGTCGGGCGCGGCGACGAGCTCGAGCCGGTGCTCGCAGCCTACGGCGTCGTGGAGCGCGTGGCAGCAGGCAGCCTGCCCGCCTGATTGCAGGGGCATGGCCGCGGGTTAAGGCGGCCTGTCCCAGACCTTCGAGGCATCTACACATGCGCAGCATCCTCCTCGTCACCGCTCTCCTTGGCGGCCTCGTGGCCTGCGAGGGCAGCTCCAGCACCGGCGCCAAGGCCCCGGCCACGCAGGGTGGCTCCGCCGCCCAGGACGTCGGCGAGGTCCTCGCCACGGTGAACGGCCTGGCGGTCGGCTCCATCGAGTTCCAGGCCGCGGCGGCCCGCGCCACGCCCGCCGATGGCAAGGAGCTCAGCCTCGAGGAGCGCCGCGAGGTGCTCGACCGGCTCATCGACGACAAGGTCCTCTACCAGGAGGCGCTGCGTCAGGGCCTCGACCAGGACCCCAAGGTCCAGAAGGTCATGGTGAACACGCTCCTGCGGGAAGAGGTGTACGCCAACGTGCGCAACTCGGACTTCACGGACGAGGAGCTGCAGGCCTACTACGAGACCAACAAGGAAGAGTTCGTCGTCCCGGAGAAGGTGCAGGTCAAGCGCATCCTCATCCGCAAGACCGACGACCGCCCCATCGAGGAGGCGACGGCCGAGGCCGCCCGGATTCGCGCCGAGATCGCCAGCGATCCCGTCGGCCGCTTCAAGGACGCCGCCACGCAGTACAGCGAGGACCCCTACCGCCGCCGCGGCGGGGACGTCGGCTTCGTCAGCGCCGAGGGCAAGCCGGGCCTGGACCAGGACATCGTCGACAAGGCCTTCACCTTGGACGTCGACCAGCTCTCCGACGTGTTCGAGACCGCGGACGGCGCGAACCTGCTGCTGGTCGCCAACCGCCGCGAGCGGGTCGAGCGCACCTTCCAGCAGATGAAGGGCTCCGTCCTGCGCAAGGTGAAGAACGACAAGCTCAAGGAGATGTACGAGACCTACGTGGACGCTCTCAAGCAGGGCTCGACCATCTCCGTGAACGAGGACAAGCTGGCTGCGGTCGAGGTCGAGACCTCGCGTCGTCCCAGCCTCTCCGGCATCGACGGCCTCAGCCCCGCGCCCGACCTGAGCGCCCCCGATGACCTGCGCGTGCCCCCGACGCCGGGCTTCGAGGACGAGGACCTGGGCGAGTGAAGCGCTGGCTCCTGGGGCTGGCGCTCCTGGGCGGAGCCTCGCTGCTCGCGCCGGACGCCGCCGAAGCGGCCATCGTCGACCGCATCGCCGCGGTCGTGAACAAGGACGTCATCACCCTGTCCGAGGTCTACGACCTGGGCTCGGAGTACATCGAGGAGGCCTCGGTGGGCGAGGGGGCCGACGGGCCTCGTCGCCGCGCAGCCGAGCTCGAGGTCTTGGACGCCTTGGTCCAGCGCGCCCTGATCGGTCAGGAGATCCAGGCGCTCGGGCTGGACGTGACCCGGGACGAGCTGGAGCGCACCATCGACGACGTCTCCCGGCAGAACGGCTTGTCCCGCGAGCAGCTGCGCGCCGAGGTCGAGCGCAGCGGCCTGCCCTGGTCCGAGTACCGGGACGAGCTGGAGGAGAACCTCCGGCAGATGAAGTTCAACCAGGTCGTCATCCTTCCGCGCGTCACGGTCACCGACGACGAGGTCACCGACCTGTACAACCGCCGCGTGAAGTCCGCTCTTGGCTCGGCGCTGCGCGAGTTCGAGGCCATCCTGCTGCCCTTCCCCGCCGGCGCAGACGAGGCGGTTCGGCAGGCGGTCACCGACCGGTCCGTGGCGCTGCGTGCGCAGCTGGCCGAGGGCATGTCCTGGCCCGAGCTGGTCGCCGCCACCACGGACAGCGCCTTGCACAGCTCCGGCGGAAAGCTGGGCGCCTTCAGCGAGGAGGAGATCATCGGCGAGCTTCGCGAGTCGGGGTTCAGCCTGGCCGTCGGCGACGTCAGCGACCCGATCCAGCTGCCCACCGGCGTCATCCTGCTGCGCGTCTCGGGCGAGAGGGCCCCTGAGGCTCCCGCGCTCGACGCGGTCCGCTCCGACCTGATGGAGGAGCTTCGCATGACCAAGGTCGACGCCGAGGTCGACCTCTGGTACGCGCAGGCCCGTCGTCAGGCATCGGTGGACATCAAGCTGGACTCGCCCGGCGGCCGATGAGCCCGCTGCTCGTCACGCCAGGAGATCCCGCGGGCGTGGGGCCCGAGGTGGCCCTCCGAGCCTGTCGGGAGCTGGGCGTGGACGCGCTGTTCATCGGTGACGCCCAGGCGCTTCGGCGCTGGGCCCCGGACCTCCCGATGGTCGGGGAGATCGCGCCCGTCCGAGGGCTCGCGGTGCTGCAGCCCCGGTCTACCGAGCCGGTCGAGGTGGCCTCGATCCGGCTGGCCGTCGAGGCCTGCCTGGACGGGCGGGGGCGGGCGCTCGTGACTGGCCCCATCCACAAGGCCCGCCTGGCCGCTCAGGGCTTCGCGCATCCTGGCCACACGGACTTCCTCGGCGAGCTCTGCGGGGTCCAGCCGGTGATGGGCTTCGTCGGAGGGGATCTGCGCGTGGCCCTCGTCACCGTGCACCTCCCCCTCCGCGAGGTGCCGGACGCGCTGTCGGTGGAGCGCGTGCTGCACACTCTGGTCGTCTCCGAGCGGGCCCTGCGCACGCGCCTGGGCCTGGAGCGGCCGCGCTTGCTCGTCTGCGGCCTGAACCCCCACGCCGGGGACGGCGGCCTGCTGGGCCGCGAGGAGCTCGAGATCATCGGGCCCGCCTGCGAGCTGGCCCGTATCCAGGGCCTGCGTGTCTCGGGGCCGGTCTCGGCCGAGGCCGCCTTCCGCCAGATGTTGGAAGGTCAGGCCGATCTGGTGGTCGCGATGTACCACGACCAGGGCCTGGCCCCGCTGAAGCTGGTGGACTTCGGGCGCAGCGTGAACTGGACCATGGGTCTGCCCATCGTGCGGACCAGCGTGGACCACGGCACGGCCGACGACATCGCCGGTCAGGGCATCGCCGACGCCAGCTCCATGAAGGCCGCGGTGTCACTGGCGCTCCGGCTCAGCGCCGCTACTCGCTGACGACCCAGACGCTGCACTCCGGGTAGCCCATCAGCGAGGGCTCGGTGCCGAACACCGCGCAGTCCATGGTGTCGTCGTTCAGCAACTCGATGTGCCAGTTCATCCCGCTGTCGGTGTCCGTGCAGGGCATCAGCGTGCTCTCGCCGGCGACCAGGTCGTCCTCGGAGTAGACCCGCTCCAGATCCAGCACGATGGACCAGTCCAGGGTCTCGTCGCTCCAGACGGCCGCAGGCAGCGGGTGGGTCTCGTAATAGCCCGACTCGATGAGCTGCATGGTGAGGGTGCCGGAGTCCGGCGGGTTGTCTGGGCTGTCGGTCCAGGCCGTGATCTCGTAGGTCCAGCCGAAGACGTCGCAGCTGATGCTCAGCCCCTGGAGCCAGACCGTCCGGTAGTCCCCGGTGTCGTAGCCGCTGTCGCTGGGCAGGCTGGGCACGCAGTCCGGGAACAGCAAGCCGAAGAGGCCGAAGAGCATGACGGGAGCTTACTCCTCGTCCCCGGGGGCCGACTCGAAGTCCTCGATCAGGCCCTCGATGCGGGCCAGATCGCTCTCGACCACGCCGCCGGCAGCGCCCGCCCGCAGCTCCTCGATCAGGGCCCGCTCGCGCGCGACGAACGCGACGGCGTCCACGTCGGGGTTGCGCCGCTCGCCGCTGAGCGCCTTGGACATCTCACGGGCCTTGGCGGCGTCGACGTCCAGCCCGGCCTCGCCCAGGTTGTATCCGACGGCGTTCCAGGCGGGGCCGGCGTGGCGCGTGTGCAGCCCGAAGCCCTCCTCGAGCTGCTTCTTGAGCGCCTCCTCGTGGGGCCTCAGCTCGCGATCGGGGGGCTCGGGCTTGCGCTCGGCCCCGCGGTTCATCCGGCCCTCGAAGGACTCGGGCTGCGAGACGGGGCCAGCGACCTCCTCGCTGGCGGGCGTCGGGCCGCGAGTCGAGTCCGGTCGAGAGCTCATCATCGAGAAGAGGGCCACGCCGCCCCCCACGCCGACCGCAGCGGCGAGCCCGTAGATCACAGCCTTGTTCATCCTTCCTCCGGCTCGGCCGAGGCTCTCACGAGCTCGACCTGCTTGGGTTCGTCGCCGCGCTGGACCAACAGGGTCAGCGGCTCGCCGGGCTCGCCGGCCATCAGCGCCTTGGCCTGGGTACGGTCCGAGACGGCCTGACCATTCACCTCGAGCAGGCGGTCATCGGGGCGCAGGACCAGCTCGGCTGGCCACCCCGGCCGGATCTTCTCGATGAACACGCCGCCGTCCCGGTCTGCCAGCTGCACGCCGACCTGGCCCAGCGAGGCCACGGCCTGAAGCTCCAGCGCGACCTCGACCGTCTGGCCCTCGACGAGCTCGACGGATCTGGCCGCGCCGTAGACTCCCAGCCCTGCACGGACCTCGAGATCGCCGACGGCGACCCCGTCGATCCGGTACTGACCCGCGGCGTTGGTCAGGCCGTTGCCGCCCCCGGTGACGCGGACTTGGGCGCCGCTGACGGGCGCTCCGTCCTGGGTCACGACCCCGAACACGCGCCCACCCGGAGAGAACTGCAGGGGGCCGATGGCCAGCCCGGGGCCCTCGGCCAGCTGCACGTCGAGCTTCAGCATGGCGGCGCCGTCCTGCATCGCCATCAGCTGGTAGGCGCCGGGCTCGCGTCCAGTCCAGGTCAGCCGGCCGTGCTCGTCGCAGGCCTGCGTGCTGTCCGTGTCCACGCGCTTGCCCCCGGTCTCCGCAGGCTGGTAGAGCGTGGCCCGGCAGGGGGTCGGATCGCCGGCGGCGTCGACCATCGTGAACTGCAGCGTGCCGGGCTCGAGCGGTGGCTCGGCCAGGGCCGTCATGGCCACCCAGGTCACCAGGGCCAGCCCGACGAGGACCGCGATCGGCCCGAGGACCTTCTTCACGCCCCCTCCAGCTCCGCCAGCAGGCTGTCGATGCTCGCGAGCTCATCGGCCGCGATGTTCGCGACGGGCGAGGCGTTGAGCTGGTCCAGCAGCTCGCGCTCCCGCGCGACCCACTCGGCGGGGTCGGCCTCGGTGTTCCGCATCTCGTCACGCAGCGCGGCGCTCATGTCCTGGCAGGCGGTCGCCAGGTCCTCTTCCATGCCCTCGGTGCGGAGCTTGTAGGCCACCGCCTTCCAGGCCGGCCCGGCCTTGCGCACGTGCAGGCCGAAGCCCTCTTCCATGTGCTGGCTCATCTCGGCTTCGCGCTCACTCCGAGGGCCCTTGGGCTCGGCCTCGTCTTTGCGCTCGCCGCTCGCCGCCTTGCGCTGTCCGGGCTCACGCTCGCCCTTGGGCTCCTCGCCGAAGGCGGGTGCCGCGGGCGTCGCGGGCTGGCTGGGGCGGGTCGCCACCGCCGGGGCGGTCGAGCTGCTCTCGCTGGGACCGGAGCCGGCGAACATCGCGACCGCGGCGCCCACACCCAGGAGGCCAGCGAGGCTGAAGAGCAGCAACTTCTTGTTCATCGTTCCCTCTTCAGAGCAGCAAAGCCCGGGGCCTATGCCCCGGGCTTTGATGGAGGACCTGAGAGACTCAGGACCAGTCGTCGCAGCCGGTGCCGAGGCTGGAGGGGTCGTCGCCCCACACGGCGCAGTCGGCCTCGGACGCGCTGTCGAACTCGTAGACGACCAGGTGCCAGGTCAGCGAGGCCTTGCGGTCGTTGTCACAGTCGTAGAGCGTGGTCGAACCGGAGACGACGGCGTTGGGGCTGTCGGTCTGGCCGAGCTGCAGGTAGTGCTCGTCCCAGCAACCATCGGGGTCGAAGTCGTAGGAGTCGGCGGGGAAGGGGTGGTCCTCGTCCCAGGGGTTCGAGGAGCCCGTCTGGTAGATGTACAGGTCAGGGCTGCTGCCCCAGCCGATCAGGTAGACGTCGTACCACCAGTCGGTGGAGTCGCAGTCCCAGTCGAACGAGTCGATCGTGGTGGCCAGGCCGTCGCAGTCGTTGACGACGCTGTCGTCGGTGACGACCTCGCTGTCGCTGTCGCAGACACCGTCCGAGTCCGCGCACTTGCCGTCTGTGCAGGCCGCGAGGGCGAGCAGGGCGCCAGCGCCCAGCAGGATCTTCTTCATGTTCGTCTCCTTCGTGGGCTCGTGCCCAGCGTTTTCGAGGGTATCCCGCATCGTCGGAGGGTGTCGACTGACACCGCACTGTCTTCGGACAGCTCCTCAGATGGGATCACAAGCCGAGTAGCCCGAAGCGTCGTTCCAGTCGAGGTCCGCCCCCCACACCGCGCAGTCCGCTTTGTCCCCGGTCTCCGGGTCGTACACGACCACCCGGTAGGACATGGCCTCCAGCGTGGCGGCGTCGCAGAGCCAGACGGTGGACTTGCCCGGCTGCGCGTCTCGCGGGTCGCCGACGATGTCCAGGTCCAGCTTCAGGCTGTCCCAGCTGCCGTCCTCGGCGGAGGCGGCGGAGTCGATGTCGTGGGCCTCGACCACCACGCCGTCCGCGCTCAGGCTGAGCAGGCCGCCCGAGGTCCAGCCCACAGTCCTGACCGTGAAGCTCCAGGTGTCCTTGTCCGGGTCGCAGTCGTCCTCGACCCAGTCCAGCTCGGTCGGGCCCTCGTAGCGGGTGGCGTCGGCGTCGTCTGGGTCCCCGGGGGGCTGGAAGCAGGCCAGCAGCCAGATCATGTGCAGCTCCCTATGCAATCCAGAGCCTCGCCGTCCCGGCTCAGAGCCAGCGTCCAGGACAGCTCGTCCTCGACGCGGGTGCAGGGCGCGGCGCTGTTGCCGACCCCAGGCTGCTCGGGCGCGTACTGCAGGTCGAGGGCGTAGGCGGCCCACCAGCCGGCGGGGTCCTGGTCCTGGAGCGGGACCTCGTGCAGCTCGTCGATGGGGAGCGAGCCCGCGCCGGTGTCCGCGCTGTCGGCGGGGGGCACGGCGAGGCTTCCCGACAGGCGCAGGGTCAGGTCGGCCACGCCGCGGCCGGCCACCAGCCAGCGCTGGGTGGCCCCGGCGCAGGTGAGCTGGGCGTCGGTCAGCTCGGGCGTCCCCGCGAAGGCCGTCGACTCGGGGGACTCGGCGTCAGGCTGGGCCGCTCCGGTGCAGGCCAGCAGCAGGATCATGCGGCCCCGTTCCGGCTGCGCTCCTCGCGCCAGAGGGCGGTCTCGATGGCGAGCAGGACGCTCTGGAGCCCATCCCCGGTGACCGCCGAGCAGAACAGGGCCTCGGGGTAGAGGTGACGCAGCTCCTCGAGCTGAAGCGCCTCGACCGTGTCGATCTTGTTGAAGATCAGCAGGGCGGCCGTGTCCTCGGCGCCCAGGCGGCGCAGCACGTCCTCGACCGCCGAGATGTGCACGTCGCGCTCCTCGCTCCCGGCGTCGACGACGTGCAGCAGCAGGTCGGCCTCAACGACCTCCTCGAGCGTGGACCGGAAGGCCTCGACCAGCTCCTTGGGCAGGCGGCGGATGAAGCCGACCGTGTCCGTCAGGATGACCTCGCGCTCCTCGGGGAAGCGCAGCCGTCGGCTGGTCGGGTCCAGCGTGGCGAAGAGCTTGTCCTCGGCGTCCACGGTGCTGTGGGTCATGCGGTTGAGCATCGTGCTCTTGCCGGCGTTGGTGTAGCCGACGATGGAGACCAGGGGCAGGCCCACCTTCTTGCGGCGTCCGCGCCGCATGCCGCGCTGCTTGCCGAGCTGCTTGAGCTGCTTGGCCATGCGGAGCTCGCGCTCGTCCGCCCGGCGGCGGTTGATCTCGAGCTTGGTCTCGCCGGGGCCGCGACCGCCGATGCCGCCGGTCAGGCGCGACATCGCCGTGGGCATCACCTTGAGGCGAGGCTTGCGGTAGCGGAGCTGGGCCAGCTCGACCTGCAGCTGCCCCTCCTTGGTGCTGGCCCGCTGGGCGAAGATGTCGAGGATGAGCTGCGTGCGGTCCAGGACCTTCAGCTCGGTCTCGGTGGCGATGTTGCGGAGCTGGCTCGGCGACAGCTCGCGGTCGAAGATGAGGACCTCGGCCCCCAGGCTCATCGAGCGGAGCAAGGCGTCCTGGAGCTTGCCCTTGCCGATCAGGAAGCGCTGGTCGGGCTTGGTGCGGACCTGGAGCAGCTTGTCGGCCACGCGCAGCCCCGAGGTCTCGGCCAGGCGCTCGAGCTCGTCGAGGCTGCGGCGGGGCTCGTCGCTGCGGTCCAGCGACACGCCGATGAGGATGGCCTTGGGCCGGCCGTCGGTCTCCTTGAGCTTGCCCGAGTGGGAGAAGCGACCCTCGAGCTCCTGGATGAACGCGAGGAAGTCGTCGTCCCAGTGGTGAACGCTCTCGCGGTGCTCGACGCGCCAGAACTCGTTGCCCTCGGTGACCTCCTCGGGCGGCAGCGCGGTGGCGAACTCGACCGCGCCGGGCATGCCGTTCGGGTCGGTCTGGATGACCACGACCGCGTCCAGGCGAAGCAGGGTCAGGTCCGTGAAGTTGTCCTTGGACAGGCCCTCGCCGCGGAGGTGGGTGAGCACCAGGCGCAGGCCTCGGAAGCGGCCGGTGCCGGCTCGCGAGCGGCCCAGGTCCGGCAGGAAGACCTGGTGGGCGTCGCCGACGACGACCTTGTCGATGATGCCGAGGCGGTCGATCAGCAGGCCGACCTGCCGGCGGCAGCCCCGGGACGCCTCGGTCAGCCGCCGGGCCAGCTCGGGCGTGACGAAGCTGCCCTGCGGGATGCGGCGGTCGTAGAGCGACTTGAGCGCGGTGACCTGCGAGGTCTTCAGGCCCGTCGTGTTTCCGTAGAGCTCTGGCACGTGCGATCCGGGAGGGGAGGCCGACGATAGCTGCTCACCGCGGGGGCGATGTCAACGCAGTCGGGCCTGGGCGTCCTGGGACCAGGCCTCGCCCAGGAGCGGCCCGTAGCGATCCAGCAGCTGGCGGGCCTGCTCGTCGGCGCCGTTGGCGAGCGCCCAGTCGAAGCGGCTGGGCACCTCGGCCCCGACCCGGGCCCTCAGGTCCTGGCTCAGGACGGCCACGCGCGGCTCGCCCAGCTCGGCCCCGAAGCTCTCGACGATGCGCAAGGCCAGGTCCAGATCGCCGCGCTGCACGTGCACCGCCAGGCGCTCCTCGGCCCAGGCGGCGGCGGGCTCGGACCAGGACCGTCCGCAGTGCTCCGCGACCGGCGAGAGCTCGTCCTGCAGGCGCAGCGCGCTGTCCAGGTCGTCGATCTCGCTGGCGGCCTTGGCGCAGAGCGGCGGCCCCTGGACCAGGGCGGCCTGGGGGCAGACCTTCGCGGCGTAGCCGGCTAGAGCCCGGACCTCGCCGAGCTGGGCGTAGTCCTGGGGCGAGACCTTCTGCAGGGCCTGACAGCGCCAGTCCTGGCCCAGGACATCGAGCACCTCGCCCTCGATGCGGAGCTCGCCCTGGTCGATGGGGGCCTCGCGGTTGGGGGCGGTCCACCGCAGCTCCGCTGGCTCCTGGCCCTCGGCCAGCAGGTGGCCGTCCAGGGACAGGCTCAGGTGGGGCAGCGCGACGCCGCGGAAGTCCGCGAGCACCAGCACCATGCCCAGGTCCTCGGCGGGGAGCAGGAAGCTGCCGTCCTGGTGGACCAGCTGGATGTCCGAGCCCTGCAGGCTGGTGGGGGAGCGCACCCCGGCCACCAGCTTGTGCTGCTCGCCGCCGACCTTGGGACCGCGCTGATCCAGCACCAGCTCGATGGGCTCCAGGCGCAGGCGGCGCTCGGGCTCCTGCAGCTCCAGCGATCGCCAGTCGCCGCAAGGGCGACCCTGCTCGGTGTGGCCCTCCTCCCAGTAGGCGTTCTGGATGTAGAGCCGACAAAGGTCGCGGACCTGGCCTTCGAACCGGAGCCCCTGCTTCGAGGGGGTCTGGCCGTCGACGCGGACCTCTTGCCAGTCCACTGCGACGAGGCGCTCGGCGAGGGCAGGGGAGATCAGGGCCAGGGTGAGCAGAGGACGCAGCATCGGGGCTCCGTACCCCGATAGAGGGGCGCATGTCTTCGTTGTTCGATCGCCTCGACGATCTCGATGTCAGCAGGGTGATCGCCCTGCGCCATCCTCCCTCCGGCCTGAAGGCCTTCCTGGTGCTGGACGACCTGTCGCTGGGGCCGGCCGCCGGAGGGGTGCGGACCCTGGCCTACGCCAGCGAGTCCGAGGCGCTCGCCGACGCGGCGACGTTGGCCCGCCAGATGACCCTGAAGTGCAGCCTGGCCGGGCTCGACGCGGGCGGCGGCAAGCTGGTGGTGCTGGATCACGCCGGACTCGACCGTGACGCGGCGTTCCGTTGGCTGGGGCGGCGGGTCGCGGAGCTCCGCTGCTTCTATACGGCCGGAGACCTGGGGACCCGAGCCGAGGATCTGGCGCAGATGGCCAGCGGTTGCTCCTTCGTCGAGACCTCGGACCTGGGGCCTGCGGTGGGTCGCGGCGCGCTGCGCTGCCTCGAGGCCCTGGCCGAGCGCTTCGGTCGTCAGGTCTCGGAGCTCACCGTGGGCATCCAGGGGGCCGGCTTCATCGGTCGGAGCGTGGCCCGGGCCTACGGGCAGGCTGGCGCTCGGATCGTGGTGGCCGATCTGGTGCCCGAGCGGGCCGCGGCGCTGGCCGAGGAGCTGGGCGGCCGGGCTCTGTCCAGCGCGGAGCTGCCGGGGGCCGAGATCGACGTGCTGGCCCCCTGTGGGATGGGCGGCACCCTGACCACGGGCCTGGCTGACCGGCTGAAGGCTTGGGGCGTCTGCGGCGCGGCGAACGCCCAGCTCGGGGACGAGGCCGCCGCCGAGGCGCTGCGAGCGCGCAGGATCGAGCACGTTCCGGGGGTCCTGGTGGGCGCGGGGGCGGTGATTCAAGGGATAGGTCGCGCGCGTATGGGCCTCAGCGATCCCGGTGTGCTGATCGACGAGCTTCGGGCCACCACGGCTCGGCTGCTCGAGGACGCCGACCGCAGCGCGCGCAGCCCCTCCGAGCTCGCCGTGGAGTGGGCCTGGGAGCGCATCGAGCTGGGGAGGTCCTGATGCTGTGGTTGCTCGCGTCTCTGGCGGTGGCGGCGGAGCCCCTGGAGGCTGGGCTGCGCCTGGTCGATCCGGACGCCGCCCGGGACGACCGCGAGGCCGCCGCGCGGTCCTTGGCGGAGCGAGGAGGCACCGAAGCCGTCGAGCTGCTCGAGGCGGCGCTCTACTCCCGGGTTCGGGGTGCCCCCGAGGCGGCGCTGATCGGCTTGTCCAGCCTCGGCAGCCCCGAGGCGCTGCGGGTGCTCGATCAGGCTGTGCTGGCCACCCACACACCGGTCCCGAGCGCGCTCCGACTCCAGGCCATCGCGGCGATCGAGCGCGCCGCCACGGACGAGGCCGGTCGACACCTGCTCGCGCTGGCCAAGGACGAGGGGCTGGGGCGGGACTACAAGAGGGCCGCCTCGGAGGCGCTGCAGCGGGGCTGGCCCCAGCTGCTCGAGGGCGAGTCGGTGGCCACCTCGACCGCTGGAGGCGTGACCTTCGCCGCCATGGGCGGGGCGCTGTCCACGGGCGTGATCCTCTCGGGCGTGGGCGTGCTGAGCGGGGACGACACCGCCACGCTCATCGGCGCGCTCGGGGGCGCCGGCATCGGCGCGGGGAGCGGCGTCCTGGTGGGCATGACCCGACCGGTGAACACGGCGCAGGGCAGCCGCTTCCTCAGCTCTACGGCCTGGGGCGTGGGCTTCGGCGCGGGTGTGGGTGAGTTCGCCTACACCAACACCGACGACTGGCGGAAGAGCCAGCGCGGGCGGGCGATGCTCCGCACCCTCGGCGCCGCGGCCGGCTCGGGCCAGGGCGCCCTGACCGCTCGCTACCTGGCGACGGACACAGCGGACGTCTGGGAGAACAACCTGGGAGGCTACCTCGGCGCCCAGGTCGGCCTCGGCTCGGCCCTGATGCTCACCGACGGCGTCCGTCGGGACACCACCCGAGAGGTGCTGCTCATCACGATGGCTGGCGGCGCTGTGGGCCTGGGCGGCACCACGGCCTTGCGGCGCCCCTGGGATCCCCGAGGGCAGGATCTGGTGTTCGGCTCCCTGATCGGCGGAGGCAGCGCCTGGCTGGGCGGCTGGATGCCCTACGCGCTGGACATGGACCGTCGAGAGGGCACCGTGCTGCTGGCCTCCCACGCCGGCGCGGCCGTGGGGCTGAGCGCGGCGCAGCTCTTCCAGCCCACCTGGAAGCAGAACGGCGGGCTGGCCTGGGGCATGGTCCTGGGCAACGCGGCTGGCGCCGGGGTGGGGCTCTGGGCCTCACCGGACGACGGCCTGCCGGCCGCGCGGGCCATGGTGGTCGCGGGTCTGCTGGGCGGGGCGGCCGGGGGCCTGGCCGCCGAGCGGACGCGCTTCACCTCGGGCGATCTGGCCATGGTGGGCCTGGGAACGCCCATGCTGACGGCCCAGGTCGCCGGCTACGGCGTGGTCCTGCACGAGCACGGGGTGCTCCGGGAGCCCGAGCAGATGGCGGGGGTGGGCCTGGCCGGCTTCGCCGCCTCGGGCGCGGGTCTGACGGGCCTGTCCCAGCTGCTCGACCCCCAGGCCGGCGACATGATGGTGCTCGGCGCCTCTGGGCTCTGGGGGGCCTGGTACGGGGTGCTCACGCCCGTCGCCATCGAGATGGACGGGCAGCCAGAGGACCTGCTCCTGGTCACGCTGGTCAGCAGCGACGCGGTCCGCCGTGGGCGCGACACTGCGCTCCTCTGGG
>CALGIB010000986.1 GCA_937915955.1 uncultured Pseudomonadota bacterium | reverse complement strand
CGAAGGGGTCCGCCACGTCCAGGGAGATCGGCGTCCCGCTGACCTTGGCGACGTCCAGCGCCTGCCAGGCGGCCTCGGCCATGGGGCCACCCAGGAACAGGTAGCCGGTGACGTGCAGCACCCGGCTGTTGTTGATGAGCTTGGCGAACTCTCCGATGTGAGGGAGCTCGACGGCGGCGCCCAGGTTCGTGCACATCGTGCGCTCGCCATCCATGACCGAGATGAGCGACAGGCACTTGCCCGTGTTGCGCCCGGTGGCGACGTGCAGCGCGTGGCCTCCGCAGGCGTCCGTCAGGCGCTCGGCGTAGAGCCGCCCGAAGGCGTCGTCCCCCACCTGACCGCAGAACCGCGTGTCCAGACCCATCAGCCCCAGGGTGGCGATGGTGTTGGCGCAGGAGCCGCCGGAGTGGACCTCGACCCCGAGCTCGCGGACCGACTCGTAGTGGGCCTCCCAGGCCTCGTGATCGACCGGATGCATCAGGCCGCGCTCGAGCTTCATGGCCTTGAGCAGCCCGTCATCTGGGATTCGGACCAGGGCATCGACCAGGGCGTTGCCCAGTCCGGCGACGTCGTAGGACACAGGGGACCTCTCCTTGGAAGAGGAGGCTGCTAACCCGCCCGACGCGATGTCGTACCCTCGGCGCCTTGGCACGGCGCATCCCCATCAAGGTCTGGGTCGGCGTAGCGTTCTCGCTCGCCTTCACGGTGTTCTTCGTCTGGACGGTGGAGTGGGCCGAGCTGGCCCAGGCCATGCGCCAGGTCCACGTCCACTGGGTCGCGGTGGCCTCGCTGCTGCTGCTGAGTGAGTTCGCCCTGCGGGCGGTGCGCTGGAAGGTCCTGCTTCGCCCGATCGTTCCCCAGGCCCGGATCCGGGACCTGTTTGTCGCCAGCGTCATCGGCGCGGCCGCCAACACCTTGCTGCCCCTGCGTGCGGGCGAGGTCGCCAAAGCCCTGGTCGCCGCCAGGAAGACCGGCGCGGGCATCCCTCAGGTGATCTCGACCGCGGTGATGGAGCGGGTCTACGACATCTTCGGCCTGGTCTGTGTGCTCGTGACCATGGTCGTGGTGCTGCCAGACGACCCCACCCGGGGCGCCGAGGAGCTTGAGCTGGTCGACAACCTGAAGCTCTACGGAGGCATGTTCGGTGCCGTCGCGCTGGGCTGCATGGTCGTCTTCTTCGCCCTGGCCAGCCGCGGCCACCAGGCCCGAGGCCTCTTCCAAAGGCTCAGCCACCTGGCCCCCAAGCCCATCGCCAGCAAGTTCGACGAGCTCTTCGACGGCTTCGTCGAGGGCCTGGCCAACGCCAGGGACCTCAGCGGCATCTGGCAGGCCGGGCTGCTCTCGCTGGGGGTCTGGTTCAACGGGGCGCTGGCGATCTACGTGCTGTTTGCGGCCTTCGATCTGGACCTGCCCTTCGGCGCGGCCTGCTTCACCGCGGTCGCCATCGCCCTGACGGTAGCCATCCCCCAGGCCCCCGGCTTCTTCGGCGTCTTCCACGTCGCCATGGAGAAGACGATGACCCTATGGGCAGTCTCCAGCGGCCCCGCCGGGGCCTTCGCCATCGTGTTCTGGGGCGTGTCCTTCCTGCCCGTCACCCTGGTGGGCCTGGCGGCGCTCTGGCGCGAGGGCCTCAGCCTCGGCAGCCTGTGGTCAAGGGATGGTCAGCCGGGGGGCGAGCCGGGCGTGGCGCCGGTCCCCGTGGCAGACTCGATGGACGGAGGAGACCTATGACCCTGGCCCTTTGCGCGCTGCTCGCCTGCGGTGACACCGACGGGACGGACCCCACCGACGACAGCAGCAGCGAGGGGGACGCGGACACCGACGCCGACGCGGACACGGACACCGACACC
>CALGIB010000985.1 GCA_937915955.1 uncultured Pseudomonadota bacterium | reverse complement strand
CCACCCACAGCAGCACGCAGATCCGCTGCCACCCCCGCAGGCTCGCCAGCAGCTGGTCCACTTCCTCCGGCGTCGGGATGTAGGCCTCCCGGACCGGGCGGTGGGTCAAGTGGGGGCGGCGGATGACCAGGTGAGGGTCGACCAGCGGCGGGGCCAGCTCCTGGCCCCAGCGGATGGCCGCCTTGAGGGTCCGCCAGTCGGCGTTGACCGTCCCCGTCGAGTAGCCCGCCTGGAGCTCAAGGTCGCGCATCCGCTCCAGGGTGGCGATCGACAGCCGAGCCAGGGCCATCGGCCCGATCGTCCGCACGATCCGCAGGGCGCTGGAGCGGTTACAGGTCCTCGTCCGAGGGGCCAGCCCGGTCTCGCCGTCGCGGCCGCCGAGCCAGACCTCGAGCAGGTCCTGGATGGTCAGGATCTCCCGGTGCCGGCCCAACCGCGCCAGGGCCTCCTCGGGGATGCCGTCCGCCAGCATGCGGACGAGGATGGCCTTCAGCGCGTCGCGGGTGGCGCGTCCGCACCAGATGGTGGGGCGCTCGCCGCCGCGGAGGTTCGCCCTCCAGTACCAGCGCGGGTCCCGCAAGGTGGGTGGCCGAATGGCCCGGGCCACGAGCTCCTCGAACTCGATCGGCTTCTGCTTCGGTCGCCTGGCTGACATCGTCCCTCCTCAGTCACCCAACGGCACGCGCGCCAGCATACGGCGCTTCGGCGGCAGGGGGTCGCTGGCCGACTCGCCCACCGCCTCCAGGACACGACGCCAGGACACCCGGCGGCGGCCCTTGACGAAGATCCAGAGGCTCGCCTCGTCGGCCCACTCCCGGAACTCCGCCTCCCGCATGCTCAGCTCCGCCGCCGCCTCCTTCGGCGTCAGGATCGAGCCCGTGCCGAGCGGGCGGCGGAGCTGGGCGGCGGAGGTCATCCCGGCGTGAGCCGCCCGCTCAGGGACGCCCAGAAGTGGAGCACCTCGCACAAGTTCACGTACTCGCCGGCGGGGGGGAAGATCTGGAGGACCTCCATCTCCGGCGTGAAGAACTCCCGGCGAACGCGGACCAGATGCTTCCACTTCGGCTCCCGCTCCCGGACCTTCCCCTGGAGAGACACCGAGGCGTGGAGCCACGCTCGTGAATCGTTGCCGTGCCGCTCGATGGACACGATCACGAAGAGGTTCGGCGGCAGCTTGAACCGGCGGGCCGGGACACCTCCGAGCCAGACCGTGTCAACGAGCTGTCGAGCGCGGGGAGGCGGAAGGAGCAGGTCGAGCAGCTCGAGCACCTCCGTGGACCGCGCAGCTCTGTCGATGGAGAGGGCCTCGTTGATGGTCACCAGGCCGCTCCCTTCTACAGGCGGTTCGGCATGGCGATGGCCAGGAGGACGTCGCCCCTCCACAGGCTGACCGGCCCCAGCGGCGGCTGGGACTGCAGCGCATCGAGCCCCAGCTCCAGCAGGTGGACTGTGTCGGCGCCCATCAGGACCTGCTGACCGTCGGCCGCCCAGTAGATGCGGCTCCCTTCCAGATCACCGCGGATCCAGTTCGTCAGGTCGAGCTGCACCTCCGGGCGGCAAGCTGGGAGGACCGCCGTCGGGTCGATGGTGCTCAGCTTGCGGTAGTGCTCGTCGCCGTCGCCGATCCACTCGCGCGCCAGGCCCTGGGGACAGTCCTCGAACACCAGGATGTGGCCGTTGGTGGCGAAGCGACGACCGTTCACGGTCCCCCACTCGTCCGCCGCCGGCGGCCGCAGCGGCAGCACTGCGTCGGCGGCGCCGTTCTCGTCCAGCACCAGGTCAGGTCGAGCCGACCGAGCCGGCAGGACGGAGAACGAAACTCCGTCGTCGTCGCAGTCGTCGTAGAACCAGTCGTCGACCTGGTCGAAAAACTCGTCCTCGATCATGTCGTCGTCCCAGTCCGCCGGCACGGCCAGCGTCCTTCGGTCGGAGAGGGTCTTCTTCGCGACGACATCGACCAGCCTGTAGCCTTCCGGCACCTCTTTTGCGTTCACCAGGAGCCTCCTCTCTTCGCCCGGGCCTCCATCCGAGGTCGGGCGCGCTCCACCTCCTCCTCGAGGGAGAGGTGGCGGAAGTCGGGGTGGCCGCTCCACCCCAGGGCGCTTGCCCAGGCCGGCACCTCGCGGGGAGGCCGGTCCAGCGGCGGCGGGTTGGCGGGCCGCCCGGCGGGCCGGGAGGAGCCCGGCCGGTCGACCCCAGCATCAGCCTTCATCGTCAGCGCCTCCCGGCAGCTCCAGCTGTCGCTCGTCGTCGTCGCCGCCGGCCCGGGCCGGCGGCGGGATCACCTCGATGGTGGCCTGGGAGGTCCAGCCCATCGCCGGCCCCCGCTCCCAGACGAACCACGCGAACTCGGCGCTGTCCGTCTTCCCGTTGGGCAGGAACGAGGGCCGGGCGCCCAGGACGTAGACCCGGCGGAGGTCGCAGTCGTAGCCGACCAGATCCATGCGGGCCCGGGAGCTCCCCAGGAAGTTCAGGCGGAGCAGGGCACAGACCTTGCCGCCCGGCTCGACCAGGTCCAGGGCCCTGCGGATGAAGTCCGGGGCCTGGTTGTAGGGCGGGTTCATCACCACGGCGTGCACGGCCGGCAGCAGCGGCCGCCAAGAGCGCTCCCAGTCCTCAGCCAGGAAGTCGTGCACCAGCAGCAGGGCGTCCTGGAGCTCCGGGGCCGAGGAGGTCTCGTGCAAGATGGTGATGTCCATCCCGATCACGTCCCCCACCTGGTGGGCCAGGAGGACCTCGGTGATGGCGCCGGTGCCGCAGCCGGCGTCCAGGACGGGGCCGTGGATGGGCTCCCGCAGCAGCAGGGCATCGGCGCACCAGGTGGGCGTCCGGTAGTAGTCCCGCTCGTGGCGGACGTACTCGCCGCCAGGCAGCAGGGCCAGCTGCGCGCGCTTCCGGCCCGTGGAGCTCATGCCGACCAGCCCAGCTGCTTCAGGGCGTGGTTGACGGCCTCCTCCGGCGACCTGCCGTAGGCGGACACGTGGACGTCGTCCTCCGCGCCCTCCATGACGACCTGGGCAAGCAGGCGCGCCGACCAGCTGCAGGAGGACGCGATCTTCAGCTCGGGCGCCGTCGTCACCTCGGCGGTAACCTCGGCGTCGATCCAGGGGTAGCCCCGGCGGGCGGCCGCGTCGTGCAGGCGCTGGGCCTGGTCGATGACCGTCATCGCCGGCTCGCCGTCCAGGCGGTCAGCTGGTCCTCGACCAGGCTGATGGCGTCCTCGGCGAAGCGGGAGCCGCCCGCCGAGGACATCCCGACTCGGAACGTGGCCAGGCCGAGCAGGGTGCAGAAGCATGCCCAGGACCCGTCAGCGCGAAGGAACAGGTCGACGACCACGGCCTGGCCTGGAGCCGTCGCGGCGCGGGCGGCGGCCTGGAGCTGGCGGAGCTGGCCGGCCAGGTCGACGGGCGCGCTCATGCCGGGTACTCCCGGACGCGCAAGTCCTCGGGGAAGAGCGTCAGGTCGGAGGTGACGCGGCCGGCGATCACCAGCTGCTTCATGTAGAAGGCCACACCAGCGGCCCGGCACTGGTCCCGCAGAGACCTCGCCCAGGCCAGCTCCATCGGCCGGCCCGGGGCCTTCCACCTGGACTCGCAGCCGACGATGACCCACTGGACGCCGCGGTTGTGGGGCCAGCCCTCGTGCTGCTGGAGGTGGTCGTCCAGGTCCACCGGCCCGAGCAGGGGCTCCAGGGAGAGGCCGAGGATCTGCGAGTCGACCCGGCGAAGCGCCTCGACCCGGCGGAGCTGGCGGTCGCTCTCGACGGTGGTCATCGGCCAGACGTTGGGCTGGGCCAGGAAGGACGCGGGGAAGCAGCGCGGGAAGAGCTCGGGCCGCTTCGTCAGCAGGAGCCAGTCCAGGTGGGGCGTGGCAAGCACCAGCTCCTGCAGGCAACGCCGAGTGGCGTCCTGCTCCTGGAGCACCTCGAGCTGGCTGTGGCGCTCGCAGACGTCGCACATCGACCCGCAGAAGACCCGGTGCCGCTCGCCGGCTGCACGAGCCGCCCGGTTCCAGGCCACTGGCTTCCTCCAGTAGGCCTCGCTGGCCATCCGGCGCTCGCCGTTGGCGCCCCACACCTCCAGGCCGCAGCGGCGAGCCCAGGCCTCGGCGTAGCAGTGCAGGCAGCCCGGGCTGACCCGGCTGCAGCCCCACCAGGGGTTGAACGTGTGGTGGGTCCAGGGAATCGCGCTGTCCTTGCCCATCGTCTACTCCCCCCACTCCAGGGTGACGCGCACCCCGGGCTCCTCGTCGACCGCGGCGTAGACCTTCGTCGCGGTGATCGCCGAGATCATCCGGTCGTCCTCGATCACGTGGGCCAGCTGCAGGGCGTCGGCCGCGGCCTTCAGGACGTTGTCCAGGTCGGGGGGCGACGTGTGCGGCTCGGGCCGCCCCTCGAGCACCTCCTGGGGGCAGGAGCAGGGCTGGCGGCGGTGCGAGCAGGTCAGCCGCCCGGGCCGGGCGAAGGTCGCACGGACGAGCAGGTGGACCGGGCCAGCCAGGGGGGCGCCGCGCCAGCTGTGGCCCATCAGGGTGGCGGCCATCCGCTCCCAGCGGCGGGTCTTTTCCGGCGTCCGCATCCGCAGGGTCCGCATGTCGACCTGAAGCGCGCGGGGGCGCCCCTTGCCTACCGGGGTGCCCGGCACGGTCACTGACCAGGTGCTGGTCACAGGCCCCGCTCCGTCCGGTGGCGGACCCAGCAGGCGGCGCACCAGGGAATCGGCACGGCCGGGACGTCGGCGTGGGGGACCTCGAGGGTGGCCTCGGCGTCGCAGAAGGAGCAGGTGCTGAGCACCACCCGTGCCGCCTCCACGATCCGGGCCCACTGCACCGCCCGGGCGGGCCAGGCCGGCGCCGGGTCAGCGGGCGGCGCCAGGAGAATGGCCGCGGCGAGGGTTGGCGCGGACATCGGTCAGCCCTCCGTCGTCGGCGCCGACGGGCGGGCGCTCTTCTTCGAGTAGACCGGGTCGAGCAGGTAGTACTTCATGGGGCCGGCGCCGTTCCCTGGGTACCGGGTTCGCAGCGACATCGGCCGCACCAGCGCCACGATCCTGCGGCGGACGTGGTCCAGCTCGGCGCCGGCGGCATCGCGCGGCGGCCAGCCCAGCCGCTTGCAGCCGTCGACGGCGGCCTTGAGCGTGAACCACTCGGCCAGGTGGGCGTTCAGCCACTTCACCAGGTAGGCGTCGACCGCCTCGGGGCGCGGCGTGACCTTCGGCTTCGGGGCCGGCTTCTTCGGGAGCTGGATCGGCGGCGGCTTCTTCCGCTTGGGGCGAGGAGACACGCCCCCGGACGGGGCGGGAAGGGGGGCTTGCGCCCGCCCGGGGGCGGCCTCGCGCTCCTCCGGCTCGGGACTCCCGGAACCGGTCGGAGGAGAAGGATGCGGCTCGCTCTCGGGCGAGTTGGGGGGAACGTCCCGCCCGAGAGGAGCCGCAGGTCCCGGCGCCGGAGTGGCGTTCAACGCCGGTGGGTCGTCGTCGCAGTCGTTGTCGTCGTGGTCGGTGTCGGTGACGACGGGGTAGGCGCCGGCGCACTGCCCGCAGAGGTCGCCCAGGAGGGCGTCCACGTCGAGGCCCTGGGCCTGCCGGCCGCACCCGTCCCGGCACAGCGACGCCCCCCGAGACACGTCCCCGGCCGGCTGAGGAGGCCCGGCCGGGGACGGCCTCGTAGGCCGCTCGCTGGAGGAGGGGGAAGGGTCAGCGGGCGGCGGTTCGACGTTCTCGTTGAGCCAGTCGGCGGTGGAGCACTCGGGGCGGTGGCGCTCGAGCACCGGGGACTTGAACGGGCCCAGCGCCTCCAGCCGGGAGGCCAGCGACAGCTCGGGCTTCGGCGGGGCCAGGATCGCGGCGGGCTCGGTGGCCTGGCCGCACTCGTGGCACGCCACCGGCTTCGGCCGGATCATGGCGCAGGCGAACTGGTGACCGGCCGGGCAGCTGAAGACGTACCAGCGGAAGACCGGCACGGCGAGCTCGTGGACGACGGCGAGGGCGCTCATGCCGAGGCCTCCGCGGAGCGCACGAGCTCGAGGTAGCGGGCCACCCGCTCCGGGTCGGCCTCGCCGTAGACCGTCACGTCAGCACCCAGGACCTGGTCCCGGAGCTCGACCAGCCCGCCGGCCGCGGCGCTGCAGCCGAAGAGCCGGCCGCCCTCGATCGTGCTCCGGGTGCGCAGCAGCACCCGGACGCCGGCGGGGGGCTCGCCGACGAGCTCCAGCTCCAGCTTGTGAAAGCCCTCGAGGTCGGCCTCCAGGAGCAGCGTCCTGCAGGCGTCGATGAGCAGCTCGCTCGGGCGACCTTTCATCACGTCCCTCCTCGGCCCGCCTTGCTCTACTTCCCCCTGCCGGACTCGGCCTCAGTTGGGGGGAGGGGCTCGGCGGAGCCAGCAACCGCGGCCGCGTCAGGCTGCATGAACAGCTCATGCCGTGACCGCTGAAGGGACGCTAAGACATGAAGTTCCCTGAGTCAACACGAAAGATGCATGATTCCGCATTGACCTGCGTAGATGATGGACGTACCGTCCTCCGAACGGCGCAAGTTTGCGGCGATGAAGGGAGTCGGGCGGTGACGAACGATCAGCAGGGCGAGCGCGCTATCCTGTCGATGTTGCTGGGTGCGGTGGCGGACCCTGACTCGATCATCGGACGGATCATGGAAGTCGAAGACGAAGTCCTGACGGCAAAGGACGTCATGGACCTTCTCAAGGTGCGTGACGCCAGGACCTTCAAGAAGGCCCTGGAGCGTGGCATGCCTGGCAGGTTCCTGGCGACTGACGGCGATGTCCGCGGGTGGCGGACGACGAAGTCCGTGCTCCTTCGCTGGCTCAGCGGAGAGGACGTGCCGGCGCCGAGTGCCGGCGACCTCGAGTAGCCAGGTCCATCCCGCTCGACCCGCAGGAGGCGGGTCGTGGAAGACGAGACACCAGTCCAGGCCGGCGCCGTAGCGGCCGAGCTGCAGGCGCTGCTCGAGCGCCATCCGACGTCCTACTACCCCGGGGTCTCCCGGCCGCTGGCACTGCGCCTGCTGGCCGCGGCCGAGCGGCTGGACCGGGTGGAGCACGAGCTCTCCGACGCCGTCTACCGGACCCGCCAGATCGAGGACGTGCTCCAGGCCCTGATCGTCGACGTCGACGGCGCCCTGGACGACGACGACGACGACCTGGTCAGGACTGGTCACGAGCAGCCAGGAGGCGCCAGCTGATGGCAGATCCTCAGCTGGAGCGGGGACACTTGCGGGTCGCAAACGACCTGTGGGAGGCCTGGACCCGGGCGGACCTGACGGCTCGCCAGCTCCGCGTCCTCCTGGCCATCACCCGGCTGTCCTACGGCTGGCGGAGGCTGGAGACCTCGGCCGTCCAGGAGGCCGACGGCCCGGCGCCGGCCTCGAGGTCCGTGCTGGCCAGGATGACCGGGCTCGACCCTGCCCACATCTCCGGGGCGGTCCGCGGCCTGCTGCAGAAGCAGCTGGTCCGGCTGGTCTCGCCGGCGGATCCCCAGGCCGGCCGAGCGCCGGTCTACCGGGTGGTCAAGGACTACGACTCCTGGAGCCCCGCCGTCCTGCCCGGCTCGTGGCGCCCGGGTGTCACACCCCCCGGGCCGAATCAGCCCCGGGGCCAGAACAGCCCAGGGGCCGATTCAGCCCCTCCCCCCGGGCCAATTCAGCCCCTCCCCCCCGGGCCAATTCAGCCCGGGGTTACAGACAGGTTCTACAGACAGAGCACTCCTCCTCGGACTCCTTCGGAGTCCTCGTCGTCGTGCGGCGCGCGCGCTGGCGCGGAGCAGGAACCGTGCCAGGAGCGCAGCGGGGAGGCCGAGCCCCGGAAGGACCTGGACGCGGCCGAGCTGCTGGCCCGGGTGCTCCGGGACGCCATCCGCGAGCACGACCCCTCGGCCGCCGCCGGGCGCCGCGGCGACGACAAGCTGAGCAGCTGGGCCAGGGCGATCCGCCGGGTCCTGGAGCGGGGGCGCTCCCCCGACCTGGTCGAGCGGGTCATCCGCTGGGCCACCGCGGAGCCCTACTGGACGCCGATCGTCGACAGCGGGGCCCGGCTGGAGAAGCACTTCGACGCCCTCAAGGGGCAGATGGAGCGAGGCGATGGAGGCAGAGCAGGCACAGGTTCGACTCCTCCCCGTCGCGGGAGCTACGGCGGCGTCCGCCAGCAGTTCCCCGTCGAGACCATCCCGGCCGGCGAAGGCTGAGGCGCCCCAGCCGGTGCCCTGCAGCCGGGGCTGCGGGCGGAGCTGGGAGGCCAGGTGGATGGGGTGGCGGGGGGAGTACTCCTCGCCGCCGGACCGACCCGGGGGGTGGGTCTGCGACCCGTGCCTCGACGGCGACCTGGCGCAGCGGGAGGAGCTCGGGCGGGTGGCCCAGGCCGAGGAGCTGCTTGAGCAGACCGGCATCCCTCCGCGCTACCTTCGCCACCGGATCCACCGGGTGGTGGTCCAGGGCGAGCTCGAGCCGGACGATGCGTTCCGGGCCCGGGTCCTGGGCCAGGCCGAGGCGGTGATCGGCGCCACCCGGTGGAACCGCCGGCTGGTGGAGTACCTGCAGGCCTGGCGCCCGGGGCAGCCGACGGCCTACCTAATGGGGCCGGTCGGCGGCGGGAAGAGCGTCCTGCTGGCGGCCCTGGCGGCCCACTGGCACGTCGTGCGGTGGCGGCAGGGAGGCCGGCCGGTGGCCTGGCTGTCCGAGGCGGATCTGGTGGAGCGGTGCCGGCGCAGGCAGGGCAGCTCCACCGACTGGCTGGAGGGCGTTCGCATCGCGGTCCTCGACGACCTGGGCACCGCCGACGACGCGAAGTGGGCGGTGCGGGTGACCGAGGAGGCGATCCGCTACGCCTACGAGCACCAGGTCTCACTGTTCGTCAGCTCCAACCTGCGCTTCGACGAGCTCGCCGAGCGGTGCGGCGAGCGGGCGGCGGACAGGCTGTTCGAGATCACCGGCGGCCGGCAGTTCGAGCTCCGCGGGTGGAGCTGGCGCACCGGCGTGCCGCACAGGGAGGCGTGATGATGGGCGACGGCTTCGACATGGACGAGTACAACCTGGAGGCGCTGGCCGAGGCGGCGCTAGACATCGAGGACCACACCGACGATGGATGGGTCCGCCTGTGCTGCATCTATGCCGAGGATGGTGTCTCAAAGGTCCTGGCGGCTGGCTCGGTGGACGGCATCGGCGTCCTGGCGACGTGGCGACGCCGGGCGGACGGGACCTGGGAGGTGCGGGCCTGCGACACGGAGCAGGCGATCGAGGTCGAGGACTTCCACGAGGGCGAGCCGGTCCCTCCGAATCCGCCTGCGTACCTGCTGGAGATGCCCGGCTTCGCCGCTGCCCGCACCGCCGTACCGGCCTTGGTGGCCGAGGTGCGGAGGCTGGCATCCCGACTGGCCTTCCTCGACGGCATCTCCGACGACGAGGACTCCGGGTGGTGCGACTGCCACCCGCGCCGAGTCGAGGCGTCCACCGCCGGCATGATCGGCCGGGACACCACGGATGGGGCAGACATCTGCCTCGCCTGCGAGGTGGAGCGACTGGAGGCCGAGGTGCGGAGGCTGCGGGCAGCATGCGGGAGGACCATCACCGACAAGGAAGGAGGCCAGCCGTGAGCATCCGCCCGCTGTTCGCCTGGTACGACTGCTGGGTAGGCGCCTACTGGGACCGGGCAGGACGCAGGTTGTACCTGCTTCCGCTGCCGATGATCGGCGTCGTGATCGAGTTCAAGCGAAGAAGGGGTGCCCCATGACCGAACACCTGGACCTGGACGAGATCGAGGAGAGGGCAGAGCGCGCGATGCGCCACCACGACACGCTGCCGCCGAGGGCCGCCGCGGCGGATTGCTGGTTCGTCCTCCGCGAGCTGGCAGACATCGTGCCCGACCTGCTGGCCGAGGTGCGGAGGTTGGCGTCCCGGCTGGCTTTCCTCGACGGCATCTCCGACGACGAGGCATCCGGGTGGTGCGACTGCCACCCGCGCCGAGTCGAGGCGTCCACCGCCGGCATGATCGGCCGGGACACCACGGATGGGGCAGACATCTGCCTCGCCTGCGAGGTGGAGCGACTGGAGGCCGAGGTGCGGAGGCTGCGGGCGCTGCTGGACGAGGCTGAGGAGTCCAAGGATTACCTCTCGGAGGCCGCTGTGGCCCTCCTGGCCGAGCGTGACGAGGCGCGGGCCGAGGTGCGGAGGCTGCGGGCCGCCTGCGGGAGTCCCATCCCGCGGGACACGGGGGAGAGCCTCGCCGATGTGAGGCTCAGGACCGCCTTCGACGGGGAAGGAGGCCAGCCGTGAGCCGGCTCAGAGAAATCCTGCGACCCGAGGCGGAGCGGCGGGCGAACAGGGCGCATGAAGACTACGGGATCAACGGGGC
This sequence comes from uncultured Pseudomonadota bacterium, assembly GCA_937915955.1. Taxonomy (GTDB): domain Bacteria; phylum Myxococcota_A; class UBA796; order UBA796; family CAJQPC01; genus JAAESX01. The sequence continues at coordinate 3,596 of CALGIB010000985.1, read as the reverse complement.
CGTTGACTCTGTAGGCGACTTCGCCGACTGCATCAATTCCCACATCGACATCCTCTGCGGTGACCTCGACGCCAACTGCCGCGCGCTCGCGGTGCAGTTGGAGTTCTGGGAGGGCTGCCGCTGGGACACGGAGAGCGCGCCGCGACTGGAGCGCGTAGAGCGCCCAGGCGTGCCCGATCAGATGTGCTGGCGATTGGTCGGCGGAGGCCCATGGGAGGATGGCGCCGTTGTGTGGTTCGCCGCCACAGTGGAGGGTTGCCGGCCGCACGACATCCACGTCCCTGGCATCGACTCCATCTTCGGCGTTCCCGAGGCCTGCCGCTGCATCTGGGCCGCGCTGGAGAAGCGCGAGGAAGGAGGCCAGTCGTGAGCGACGACCTGGACCTGGACAAGCTGGAGGCGCTGGCCGAGGCGTCGACACCTGGGCCGTGGAAGGACGGGAAGAACGGCGGGATCAAGATGGTGGTCTCAGACCCCATCGCGACGCCCGGAGGCGGATGGAGACAGATGCGGGCCGACATCGGCACGGCCGGAGGCGTCAACAACGAGGAGGCCGACGCCGCCTTCATCGTCGCCTCTCGCACCGCCGTTCCGACGCTGGTGGCCGAGGTGCGGAGGTTGACCGCCGAGCGGGACGACGCCGCCGCCTCCGCGCTGGATGCTGCTGCGGACGCGATCTGCCTCGTCGGGATCGAGCACATCCGCGTGCTGGTCTACGGTGGGATTCGATGGCTGCACCCGCGGGATGTTGATCAGTGGCTCCGCGCCCGTGCCGCAGTCATCAAAAAGAGCTAGCCGACCTCGTCGGCGATCGCCCGCGCGGCGACCTCGATCCCGACCTGCAGCAGGCCGCGGATGAGGGCAAGGACCCGCTGGTCGCAGGCGCAGCCGGTCTGGTCTTCGATCTTCTCGGCGATGACGCCGACGCCCGAACCGACCGTGCTGGCGATGTCCTCGACCAGGGCCTCCTCGGCCTGGGTCAGCGGGTCCTCGGGCGGCGCCACCGACGGCGCCTCGTCGGCGGGCGGGAGGGCCGGTTCCAGGCCCCCGGCCTTGAGCGCGCGCATGCCGATGGCCGTCGCGACGCGGAACTTCTGCCGGCCCCGGGCGGTGGGCATGGAAAGCTCGACCGTGTGGGCGGCGTCGCGGGCGACCTCGGCGATGGTGTTCCGCTGGGCGGGGGTCAGGACGAGGGGGGTCACGTGCGGTCTCCCATGCGGCGCTGGCCGTCGGAGTAGATGGCGATGCCGAGGAGGGCCTCGATGCCGATGATGACCTCCTTCACGGCCTCGATCGCCTCGGGGTTGATGATGACGCCGACGAGCGCGATCACCCCAATCAGGACGGCGGCCATGAGGAGCCAGAAGCGGTTGGACTGGAGGAGGTAGGGCATGCGGGTCTCCTAGTCGACGAGCTCGAAGTGGACCAGGTCGTCGAAGGTCTGGTCGGAGAGGGTCTTGTCGCCGTCCCAGTCGCCTCCCCAGCGCAGGCGGATCCCCATGCTGGCGGCGACGGCCAGGACGAACCCGGCGAAGAGGTAGAAGCGGGCGTAGGCCTTCATCCACTCGCCGTCGGTCATCGCCTCCCGGTTCGGCCAGACGACCGGGTAGGGGGCAACGTCGACCGCGCTGGACAAGCCCGAGTCGTCGGGCAGGTGCCGGCTGTCGAGCGTCCTGGTGGCGCCCGTGTCGTAGAGCTCCTGCTGCCGCTCTGGGAGCCGGACGCCCTCGAGCACCGAGCAGTCGAAGTGCAGGACGACGAACAGCAGCACCCGGCGAAGCGGCTCCTGGCAGGTGACCAGGTGGTCCAGGCTCTGCCTGCCGAAAGCCGGCATCAGAACCTCCGCTCCATGTACAGCGGCAGGCCGCGGACAGCGCGGCGCACCGGCGCCTTGACCGTCGCCAGCACTGCCCAGCGGCAGGCTCGCAGGCCCACCTCGGCGGCGACTGCGACGACTGCGACGCCGACAAGCCCGACCAGGGCCGCGGCCGTCCAGGCGAGGTCGGCGGCCGGCAGGCGCGGGGGGCGGGGGGAGGCGTGCATCAGGCGGTGCGGCGCTCGCGCATCAGCTCCACCAGGGTCGAGAGCTTCGCGTTCGTGGTGGCCAGCTCCCTCGTCTGCTCGCCCACGGCCCGGACGACGGCTTCGATGCTGTCGACCTTCGCCCGGACGGCCTGGGCGTCGTCCTGCACCTTCTCCGTCGTTCGGCGGAGGTCCTCGACCGCGGCGTAGACCTGGCTCATGGTCGGCTCCGGGGCTCGCATCGGCTGCGTCGTGCTGGCGTCCGGGCGCCGATCTCCACGAGCGCCGACGAGCGACGGCAGGATGCGGGCCAGGGCGGCCCCGACAACGGCAGCGCCGGTCGCGATGCCGGCCACCAGCTCCCCTCCCACGCCTGTCGGCTCCACGTCATTGCTCCTCGGCTGCGCGCTACGGCGACTCGGAGAACTTCAGGACCGTCACCCTGGAGACTCGGAAGTTGGCGTTGGGGCTCCCGGACGACTTCCCGACGAACGCCATGCCGGCCCAGGCCGTGGTCGGCTTGAGCAGGCGGGCGCCGCTCAGGTTGCCGGACACCGATCCGCCGTTGAGGAGGCCCATGTCCGGGATCAGGTCGTGCGGGTCGTAGGTCTGGCTGTCGGAGCAGGCCGCGATGTTGACGCCGCCGCGCTCCAGGGTGATGCCCAGGCTGCGCTCGGACGTCGTCGAACCCTGGTTGTACCAGGTGTTGTTCCCCTCGAACCCGTACAGGTTGTTGCCCGAGGCGTACCTGGGACCGTAGGTCGAGGTGTAGTAGCGAGAGACCGAGGGCTCGTCCCACCACCCCGGCATCAGCGCGCAGTAGTTGGCCTGGTCGGTCGGCCAGCTCGGGATCTCGGTGATGATCTGGTAGCGAGCGAGGTCGTCCACCGACGGGTCAAGGGTGGACAGCGGGATCCACAGGCCGGGCGCCGTCATCGTCCCGACGTTCCAGAGGGTGCCGTTGTTCGGGAGGCACTCCAGAGCCGAGCCGTCCGGCCCGAAGGCGGACGCTGACGACGAGTTGTAGAGCGTCCAGGTGTTGCCGTCGAGCAGGACCGTGCTCTCGCCGATCCAGCTGACCGCGCCGAGCGCCGTGAAGTCGATCTGGGTCAGCACCTCGGCGCCGGCCGCCGCCAGGGCCGCGAGGGACGCAATCCGGCTGCGGGTGCCCATCTACTGCTCCCCGTACTCGACCTCGAACTCGAAGCCGTCGTCCCAGCCGGTGGCGTCGGCGTGGGCGGTGATCTGGACGCGCACCTTGTCCCCGTTGCTGAGGTGCTCGGTGCCGTCGGACTTGAGGGTTGCGCTGGACCAGGTGTCGGCGTTGGGCGCCGTCAGGTCCAGGGCGGAGGTCAGCGCCGAAACGCCGTTCACCAGGACGTCGCAGGTCAGGCTCGTCGCGGTGCCCTTCGTCGGGAACTTCACTCGCACCGCGTCGAGCTCGGTCAGGTTCTGGGCCACGAAGTCCCGGAAGGAGGTCTCGCCCGGGTCCTGGGGGAGGTCACCGAACCAGGTCGGCTTCGCCCGAGCAGCCAGTGCGGCAGCGGCGGTGCCTTCGGCGGCCGCCTGGGCCG
>CALGIB010000984.1 GCA_937915955.1 uncultured Pseudomonadota bacterium | reverse complement strand
GTACACGGGCACCAGGATCATCACCACGCTGAGCAGCCCCAGGCCGGCCAGGGCGCCCAGCTCATCCAGCTCGCCCCGCAGCACGTAGAAGCTGGCCCCGACGACGAACAGGTTCGTGAGCGTCGAGGCGATCTGCGCCGGGCCCGAAAGGGCGTGCTTCGCAGGCCAGATCTGGGCCCAGAGGTTGGGCAGGCTGTGGTTGCCGAACAGGCCGATGTCCACCGTCAGGCCGTGGTAGTCGCCGCTGCCGAAGCCGGGCAGCACGTCCCGATAGAACAGCAGCTGACCGGGCAGATCCAGCAAGGGGAGCGTCATCACGCTGAGCACGAGCGCGGTGACGCAGGCCACCAGCGCGGGCTTCCAGTCCTTGCGCATCAGCCACCACGCCACGAGCAGCCCGGGGCTCATCTTCCACATGCAGGCGACGCCGATGAGCACGCCGGCGAGCACAGGCCGGTCGCGTCGCCAGAGCAGCGCCCCCCAGCAGACCAGCGCCAGCACGGGCAGGTTGGCCTGGCCCATGACGTGGTTGTTCACCAGCGGCGTCATGAAGGCCAGCAGCGCGGCAGCGGCCAGCACGGTGGGGGGGCCTCGCTGCCAGAGCAGCAGCGCGCCGAGCGCCAGCCCCAGCCACAGCGAGTCCAGCCAGAACCAGGCCCGGTAGGCGGTGGCCAGATCCAGCGGCAGCACCCAGGCCATGCCCAGCAGGAAGGGCGGCGGATAGAAGTAGGGGTGCACGGTCTTCCGGGTGCCGTCCGCCCGGGCGAGCTCAGCCAGGACCTGCTTGTCGTAGGGGTCCCGGTCCTGCGCGGCCGCCTTCACAGCGTAGTGGTAGCTGGCGAAGTCCAGGCCGCCCTGAGCGCCCTTCACCTTCTCCCAGGCCGGCACCAACTGGGCGACGTGCGCGACCAGCGCCAGGGCCAGGAGGACGAAGGACAGCGGGGTTGGCCAACGGGAGAGCACCCCCTTCCCTATCATCGGCGCATGCTCTGGCTGCTGGCTTGCGCCTCGAAGACCCCGCCCCAGGTGGCCCTGCCGCTGCCCGTGTCGACCTCGCAGGCCGATCTGGTGCTCTTCTTCGCCGGCGAGCAGCGAGCCAACCTGGACGTCTGCGGCTGCGAGGCCCGCCCGCGAGGGGGCCTGGCGCGGAGCAGCGCCTGGATCGAGGCCAGCCGAGCCGCCAACCCCGGCGTGCCGGATCTGGTGCTGATGGCCGGCGGCAGCCTGATGGAGCAGGACGACGACGTCCAGAACGGGCGCATGCTGCAGGGCCTGTCCCAGCTCGGTGTGGACGGCGTGAACCTGTCCGCCGGCGAGGTGCCCTCCGCGCTGCGAGGCGGCAGCCCCGACTACCTGCTGAGCGCGAACGTCGAGGGCTTCCCGGCCTCCAGGCGCCTCCAGCGCGGCGAGCTGGACATCGTGGTGGTCGGCGTCACGAAGCTGGGCAGCACCGTCGAGCCCGCGCCCGGCCACCGGGTCGTCGATCCCGTCGCCGCGGGGGTCGCCGAGCTCCAAGCCCACCTCGACGCCGACCTGCTGGTGCTGCTCACCTACGGCGACAGTCAGCTGGGCCCCCAGATCGCCGAGCAGGTGCCCGAGCTGGACGTCGTCATCGACGCCCGCATGCACCAGGGCCTGTACGAGCCCGTGGACCTGGAGCACGCCGTGCTGGTGCGCAGCCCCTACCAGGGCCTGCGGCTGGGCGAGCTCCGGCTGTCGCTGAGCGAGGGCGAGGTCACGGACTACGCCTTCCTCAGCAACGACCTCGACGACCGGGTCCCCAGGGATCCTGGCTTCGAGGCGCTGCTGACGACGGCCGGCGGCGACTAACGATCCAGCTTCCGGCTGGCCTTCTTGCGCGCCTTGCTCAGCGCCGAGCCGATGCCCTCGGGTTCGGGAGCCTTGGGCTCGGTGGGCTCGGTGGGCTCGGTGGGCTCGTCGGGCCCGCGCCCACGAGCGGGAGCGGAGGCGGTCCCCCGAGGCGCCGCCTTTCCCTTGGGCACGACCTGTTCGATGAGCTGCTCGGCCTCGCCCCAGAGGTGCAGGCGCCGCCCGGCGATCTCGACCATCAGGAACAGCAGCGCCAGGACGCCCAGCTCGCGGGACAGCACCCGGGTCGAGGTGCCCTCGCTCTCGCCCTCGAAGAGCTCGCTGACCGAGGCCTCCGAGCGCCCCCCGCTGACCTCGGCGAGCTTGCGGAGCGCGCGCGGTCCCGCCGAGGCGTCCCGCCGGTGCTTGAACTCGGGGCTCTGGGGCACCACCAGCGGCGGCAGCGCCAGCGGGGTCTCCCCCACCTTCAGCGTCCCCACGGTGACGCCGCTTCGGTCCAGCGGCACCCGGGCCTCGAAGGCCGTCTCGGACACCCGGGACAGGCGCAGCTCGCTCAGCTCACCGTCGGGGTGGATCAGCGAGGCCACCACCGCTCCAGGCACCGAGACCTTGTCCGAGGCCGCCTCGAGCCGGATCAGCGCCTCGCTGCCCTGCACGCTGGCCTCAGCGAACCAGGTCTGGGGCTCCTCGGCCAGCTGCAGCCAGCGGGCCGTGGTCACGGCCAGCTCGGGGAAGCCCGGCCAGGCGACGAGCGTCTGCCCGTAGGTGCCGCCGATCTGGCCGGTCCAGGCCACGCTGCGACCCAGCCCCACGCTGTGGAAGGCGATCACGGGGGCGGCGTTGTCGTCGGTGGTGACCACGCCCAGGTTCGCGCCGTCCCGCGGCCAGACCAGGTTGTAGCCACCGATGCTGGGGAAGCCCTGCTCGGGCAGCTCGCCCAGACCGAACAGCTCGGGCCGGGTCTTCGTGGGCGTCGCGGTGTCCACGAAGGCCGCCTTGCTCGCGATCAGCGTGTCCATCGCGAAGAGTCGGGGCAGCTCCTGGGGCGAGGTCGTGAAGTAGATCTCGCCGCCTCCCCGGTCCGCGATGTCGACCAGGAAGTCGCTGTCCGGATCCTGGGGCGTGCCTAGCGCGATGACCGACAGCGTGATGCCCTCGCTGTACATCCAGTCGACCAGATCGGCCACGCCCTCCTGCTCCTCGCTGTCGGCGGCGTCGCTGAACAGGATGATGTGCCGGTTGGGGTGGCTGGCCCCGTCGATCTCGTGGTGGGCCGCCTGCAGCGCGGTGCGCGTATAGATGCCGCCGCCCATGGACTCTACGTGGCTGGCCTGGCGCGCCAGGCCGCCGGGGTCAGTCACCGCGGTCAGGGCCAGCACCCGGTGCGCCGAGCTGTCCACCGCGGTCACCGCGACGCTGTCGATGGGGGTCAGCAGACGGATCGCCGCGGCCGTCCCGTCGTTGGCCAGGTCCATCTTGGTCACGCCGGGGGCCGCCTCCATGGCCATGGATCCCGAACGATCCAGCGCGATGGACAAGGCCATGCCGATCTTGCGGTGCTCCTGCTTGAGCTCCATCGAGACCGGGAGGATGGGGTCCAGCGGCGAGGAGTGGTAGCCGCCGAGGCCGAAGCTGGCGCGACCGCCCGTGATCCAGAGGCCGCCGCCGCGCTCGCTGACGAAGTCCGCAAGCGCCTGCATGCCGTCCATGCCCACCCGACCGGCCTCGACGTCCTCGAGCACCACCCCTCGGTAGTGGGTCAGCGCCACCGGATCGAGCGGCCGCTGCTCGGGCGAGGCGACCTCGACCCTCAGCCCGGCGCTGCGCAGCGTGTTCACCAGCGTGTCCACCTGCCCGTCCTGGTTGAGCACCAGCAGCCCGCGGGGGCCCTCGACCAGCACCGCCCCCTCCGCCCGGTCGTTCTCGGGCAGCGGATCCACCCCGTCCAGCAGGCGCAGCTCGTAGCGGGCGACGCCGCCCTCCCCCAGCAGGTCGCGGAACATCAGCCGGTTCAGCCCGACCTCGAAGGCCCGGCTGCCCTGGGCCAGGGTGTGGCCGTCGCGGGTCAGGACCCAGGCCTGCTCGCCGGTGAAGTCGCTGCGCACCCAGGCCGAGAACTGGAAGGGCTCGCCCTCGTGCACGCGCTCGGGCAGGTCCAGGGTCTCTACGCTGCGGTCCTGGCCGAGGGGCCGCTCGAGCGCGCGGACGTGCACCTCGATGCCGCGCGCCGCCGCCCGACGGGCGACCACGCTGGCCTCCCGCCCGGTGGCCTCGCCGTCGCTGATCAGCAGCACCCGCCCCATCCGGCCCTCGGGCACCAGGGCCAGCGCCGCCTCGAGGCCGCCCGCGATGTCGCTGCCGTCTGGGTCCAGCGAGCGCTCGAAGCCAGCGAAGCGGCCCTCCTCCGAGAGCGCCTGCTCGACCACCGCGGCGCGCCCGAGGCTGACGACGCCCACCCGATCTCCGTCGCCGCGCTCGTCCTCGACCAGGGCGATGAGCTCCTCGGCCTGGCGCAGGCTGCCCACGGGCATCGAGGCGCTGCGGTCGACCAGCACGACGACGTCGCGCCCCCTGGCAGGGCGCCGCAGGAAGGGCGCGGCCAGCGCCAGGACCAGCGTGAAGACCAGGCTGAGCCGCACCGCCTGGCTGAGCCGCCCGGCTCGACGAAACAGCCACCAGCACGCCAGCGCAGGCAGCGCCAGCAGCAGCAGCTCAGGGAAGAGCAGGCCGCTCACGCCACCACCCCCTCGCGGCCCTGGCGGGTCAGCACGAACCAGTCCACGCAGACCAGCCCCAGGGCCAGCAGCATGAGCAGCGTGTCCAGCAGCGACAGCTCGGCGAAGAGCTCTCCCGGGGGGGCCTCGGCCACGCGCTCGCCCGAGCTGCGCTCGGACAGGTCGCTCTCGGCGGGGTCGGCCAGCTGCACGGCGAACTCGGCGGCCAGCTCACCGTCCCGCTCCAGGCGATGCCGCCCTGGGCGCGCGTAGCCCGGGACCAGCAGCTCGGGGCGCCAGGCCAGCGGCTCGCCGTCCAGGGTCCAGCTGCCCTCGGGTGCCTGGTTCCAGAGGAAGTCCTCGCCCACGACCAGGTTGGTGGCCCGGGGCCCGGGCAGGCTCGCCCGACGCAGCTCGGCCAGGTTCACGAGCAGGATGGGCCAGTCCGGCGAGCGGTGGAGGGTCGAGGACCAGGGCTCGAGATCGAGCTCGAAGCGGCGGCCCTGCTCGCTGTCGACCTCGACCAGCAAGGGGTGCTCGCCCACGCTGACCAGGGGCCGTCCGCCCAGCGCGCTGCCGTGGGTCCAGATGACGCCCTGCAGGGAGACGCCTCGCAGCAGGGGGTGACCACGCTCGACCAGGAACGGCCCGATCACGCTGCGGCGGGCCTGGGCTCCCACGCGCAGGACCCAGGTCCGGGGGGTCGAGGGCACATCCCCGCTGGTCAGGAGCAGGTGGGGCTCGGAGGACACCCTGGCGTCCGGGACCAGCGAGGCCCAGCGTCCGCCCAGCAGGCCCAGGTGCTGCTGCAGGTCCTCGTCCAGATCGACCGCCAGCTCGAGGCTGCGCGAGGGCGGCGGCGCCAGGCTGAGCGCGTCGTCGAGCTCCAGCGCGTCGTCGACGATCAGCTCCACGAACACCGGGCCGGGCTCGTCCCCCAGATCCAGGCTGTGGGAGCTGGTGGCCCCAGCGGCCAGGGACACGGGCCGCTCGACCAGCACGCGGTCGTGGTTGCGGATCCGCAGGGTCGCGTCCCGATCCCGAGACGAGAAGGAGCGCAGCTCGAGGAAGGCCTGGCTGGCGGTGGGGCGGCTGGCCTGGGTGATGCCCAGGTTCTCGGCCGGCTGGCCCAGCGCGACCACGCCCACGGTGACGGGCCAGGGCTCGGGCTCGAAGGCATCGGTGATCAAGGTGACGGCGCCGCCGCCGGCCAGCTCGGTGGCGAGATCCACGCTAGGACCCAGGTCGTGGTCCCCCGAGCCCGGCTCGTAGAAGTCCAGGGCGGACAGCGCCTCGGCCTCGGGCGCTCCCGGGCCCACCAGCAGCCTCGGTGTGGGCCCGCTGACCACGACGCTGACCCGATCGCGTCGTCCCAGGCGCCGGACGCGCGCGGCCGCCTCGCCCCGGACCTCCTCGATCACGCCCTCGGCGGACATCGACGCCGAGCCGTCCAGGACCAGCACGAGGTGCTCGGCCCGGCCCCCGCCGCAGCCTCGGAGCCCGGCCAGAGAGAGCGCGAGCAGCAGCGCGGCGAGCAGCTCGAGCCAGAAGCTGAGCGAGCGGTGCAGCGGCTGGCGACGGCGTCCGGCCGCGCTGCGGCTCTCCTGACCCTCCCAGAGGAAGATCGCGCTGACCACCCGCGTGGGCACGCGCCGCCGGTACAGGTGCAGACCGACCACCGCGGGCACGGCCAGGAGCGCAAGCAGCCCGAGAGGATTCGCGAACACGCACTCACCCTATTCCGCGAGCGTGCACAGACCGTGCACGCAGACATCAGTTCGAGCGATCAGCCGGGCAGGTGCAGCACGAAGCGCCGGCCGCCGACCTCGACCTGGTCCTGGTCGCTGACGGGGCGAGCCAGGGGCGAGTCGGGCTCGGCCACCCACCCCGAGCGGTCGCGCCGGACGCTGAGGCTGTTCCCGTCGAACTCGATCAACAGGACGCCGCCGATGGCCGGGATGGCGCGCCCGCCGTCCACCGGCACCGCCTCGATCGGCGGCGGCCCCAGGTCCTCGACCCGCCACGCGTTGCGCACGTGACCAAAGGCCAGGGTCATGCCGACGCTCAACGAGGCGGCCTCGTCCGGGCCCAGGCGCTGACCGTCCACGAAGCTGCCGTTGCGGCTGCCCAGGTCCCGCAGGGTCCAGCGCCCGCCCAGGAAGCGCAGCTGCGCGTGCTGGCCTGAGACCTCGCCCGGCTCGAGCTTCACGTCACAGCGGAACGAGCGCCCCACCAGCGTGCTGGCCCGGAGCTCGATGATTCGCCCCTGGTCGACCTCGCGCAGCCTTGCCATGGCGCGAGCCTACTCCTGCACCAGGCCCTGGGTCTTCCAGCGCGCGCGCAGCTCGGCCAGGCGCTCGGGCGCGTCAAAGCAGAGCAGGTCGGCGTGCTCGATCAGCGCGGCGCTGCCCGGGGACATGCGCAGCTCAGCCTCGATCATCGACAGGGCCCGATCCAGCTCGCCCACGCTGCGCAGCTGCATCGTGAAGTGGAGCAGGTCCAGGTCCTCCTGGCCGTAGAGCACGCTGCGGTCGACGGTCTGCCCCTCCTCGACGTCGAGCTGCTCCGGCGGGTCCTCGAAGGCGTGATCGATGCTCCGCAGCAGCAGCAGCGGCAGCCCGGGGAGGGGCTCGTGCTCCGGAGCCTCGCCCTCGCCGTAGCGGGCGATGCCCAGCCAGATCATGCCGCGGCCCGCCACGTTCCACACCGCCAGCGCGCCCTCGGGGGCCTCGGGCAGCACCTGCCGGTCCAGCTCGCCCGAGGGGGCCGAGGCGACCAGGACGATGCCCGCGGGCACCTTCAGCAGGACCAGGGCCTGCTCGGCCCCCAGCGAGCTGGACGCGCCGTCCAGAGAGAGCTCTATGGGCCGAGCGAAGCCGTTGTAGACAGCGAGATCCATGACCGGGGCTCTATCGCCGTCACACGAGTGTTACAAAACCGCGATGAGCTTCGCGAACACCCTCGGTGGCATCGGTGTGGCCCTGGGTGTCGGACTGCTCGTCGGCCTGGAGCGCCAGCGCTCCGCCGCCAAGCGCGACGCCGACTGGTTCGGCGGAATCCGGACCTTCGCGCTGCTCGGCCTCGTTGGGGCCCTGCTCGGCGCGCTGGCGGTCCCCATCGGGCCCTGGCTGCCCGGACTGGGCATCGTAGGGCTGGGGGCGGTGCTCTTCATCCCGGCGGTGCTCGAGCTCCACGCGGGCAAGCGCTCGGGCATCACGACCGAGGTCGCGGGGCTCCTGGTGGCCTGCATGGGCATCCTGGCCACGACGGACTGGCTCGACCCCGTCGCCCGTTGGCAGCTGGTGCTGGCTGTCGGCGTGGTCGCCATGGGGCTGTTGAGCTTTCGCAAGGGCCTGCACCACCTCGCGGAGCGGATCGAGCAGGAGGACCTGCGGGCGACGGTGAAGCTGGCCCTGCTGCTGGTCATCGTGCTGCCGCTGCTCCCGAACGTCGGCCTGGGGCCCAGCGCGCTGATCAACCCCTACGACACGGGCCTGCTGGTCTCGCTCATCGCGGCCATCGGCTTCTCGGGCTACGTCGCCGTCCGCGCCCTGGGCCCCGAACGCGGCATGGCGATCACGGGGCTGGTGGGTGGACTCGTCAGCTCGACCGCCGTGACCCTGAACTTCGCCGGGCGGGTCCGGGAGCACCCGGCCTTCGTGGCCTCGGCGGCGCTGGGCGTGGTCCTGGCGAGCGCGGTGATGGTCCCCCGCATCCTGGTGCTCTGCTGGGTGGTCAGCCCCAGCCTCCTCCACACCGCGCTGCTGCCCCTCGGGGTCATGGCGGCCCTGAGCTTTGGCCTGGCCGGCGTGCTCTTCCTCGTGCACCTGCGCGCCCCGGATCAGGGCGGCCCGGTCGGCTTCGACAACCCCTTCTCGCTGTCCCAGGCGCTGAAGTTCGGAGCGGCCTTCCTGGTGGTCAAGGTGCTGACCGGCCTGGCCACGGAGCAGTTCGGCGAGGGCGCGCTGTACGTCTCCGCCGCGCTGTCGGCGGTGACCTCGGTGGACGCCATCACGCTGACCGTGGCCGACATGCACCAGGCCGGCCTGGATGACCAGACCGCGGTGGCCGCGCTGCTCGTAGCCGCCCTCAGCAACACGCTGGCCAAGACGGCCCTGGGCACGGCCCTCGGGGGATGGAGGCTGGGGCTGCGCCTGCTCGGGGTCTTCGGTCCGATGCTGGTCGCTGGCGCCGTCGCTCTATGGATGACCACATGGACTGGGTGATCGCGATGACCGGAATGGGCGTGGCCCTCGGCTCGGGCCTGATCGTGGGCATGGAGCGCGAGCACCACCAGCGCGAAGGCGAGGAGGAGGAGCGGCGCTTCGGCGGCGTGCGCACCTTCGGTCTGCTGGCGCTGGTCGGCGGCGCAGGCGGGCTCATGCTGCCCGCCCTCGGTCCCTGGCTGCTGGTGGCGCTGGCCCTGGTCCTGACCCTGACGTTCGCGGGCCTGATCCTGGTGGACATGGCCCTGGACCGCGGCCGCGGCATCACCACCGAGCTCGCGGCCTGCGCCGTCTTCCTGCTCGGCGCGATGTCCACGATCGAGCTCGACGGCATCGACCGCGAGCACCGCTGGCTGCTGGTGGCGGCGGCCTCGACCCTCTTGATGGGCATGCTGAGCTTCCGCGGCAGCTTCCATCGGCTGGCCGAGGCGGTCTCGGGCAAGGACCTGCGCGCGGCCTTCCAGCTCGGCGTGCTGCTGCTGGTCGTGCTGCCTCTGCTGCCCGACGAGGGCCTGGGGCCCAGCGGGCTCATCAACCCCTTCGAGCTGGGCCTGCTGGTGGCCCTGATCGCGGCCATCGGCTTCGCCGGCTACGTCGCCGTGCGCACCCTCGGCGACCGCACCGGCATGGTGCTGACCGGCCTGCTCGGCGGCCTGGCCAGCTCGACGGCCGTGGCCTTGCAGGTCTCGGGGCGGGTCAAGGAGGTCCCGGCCCTGGAGCGCAGCGGCGCCCTGGCGGTCGTGCTGGCCAGCGCGGTCATGGTGCCCCGCGTGGCCCTGGAGCTGACCTTCGTGAGCACCTCGCTGCTCCCCTCGGTCGCCCCCTCGCTGATCACGATGACGGTCATCGGCCTGATCGGCGCAGCCGTGGTCGCCCGAGGTCGGGGCGAGGAGAACGTCGACGTCGACCTGAAGAACCCCTTCTCGATGTCCCAGGCCCTGAAGTTCGGCGCCCTCTTCGCGGCCCTGCAGCTGGCCGTGGGCCTGGCCACTGCGCGCTTCGGCGACGCGGGCCTCTACACGGTCGCCGGGCTCGGCGGGCTGACGGACGCCGACGCCCTGGTCTTGTCGGTGGGGCGCCTGCACCAGGGCGGCCTGGCCTCGGACAAGGCGGCCACAGCGGTGGTCCTGGCCATCTGCTCCAACACGCTGGGCAAGGCCGGCCTGGCCTGGTTCCTGGGCGGTCGAGGCCTGGGCCTGCGCGTGGGCGGCGTGCTGCTCCTCGCGACGGCAGGCGGACTGCTGGCCCTGCTGATACCTTGACGACCGCACCGAGAGCCCGCCCATGACCCTGCTCCTCCTGCTCGCTTGCGAGCCCGATCCCGTCCTGACCGAGCACACCGGGCTGGAAGCGGACACCGACACCGACGCCGACGGTGACTCGGACAGCGACGCCGACGCCGACGCCGACTCGGACGTGCCCGAGCCCAAGGTCGTGCGCTTCATCGCCATGGGCGACGGCGGCGAGGGCAACGCCGACCAGTACCAGAACGCCGCCGCAGTCAAAGACGTCTGCGACGCCAAGGGCTGCGACTTCGTGCTCTACCTGGGCGACAACTTCTACAACGACGGCGTCAACAGCGTCGACGACGAGCAGTTCCAGACCAAGTTCGAGGCCCCCTACGCCGACCTGGACCTGCGCTTCTACGTGGTGCTGGGCAACCACGACTACGGCGAGTGGTCCATCTGGGAGTACAAGGCCGAGTACGAGGTCGAGTACACCGCCTACTCCGACAAGTGGTACATGCCCGAGCGGTACTACACCTTCAGCCAGGAGCACGTTCAGTTCTTCGGGCTGGACACCAACGACCTGATGTTCGCCTACGAGCCCACCGACCAGCACAGCTGGGCCAGCAGCAACATCGGTGGCTCGACCGCGGACTGGAAGGTCGCCTTCGGGCACCACCCCTACCGCTCCAACGGTCAGCACGGGAACGCCGGCGAGTACGAGGGCTACGACTGGCTGCCCATCGCCAACGGCAGCACGATCAAGGAGTTCATGGACGACGAGCTCTGCAACAAGGTCGACATGTACATCTGCGGCCACGACCACAACCGCCAGTGGCTCGAGGAGAGCTGCGGGATGGAGCTCATCGTGGCCGGCGCTGCGGCCAAGACGACGTCGCTGGAGGGTCGAGGCAACACGACCTACTTCGAGGACGACACGGTCGAAGGCTTCGTGTGGATCGAGATCACCGACAACGTGCTGGTGGGCGAGTTCTACGACATGTACGGCAACCTGGACTACAGCCGGACCGTGTCGAAGTAGCGCGCGGGCCGTGCTCGAGCCTGCGCTCCAGCCCATGGACGGCGGCGAGCTGTTCGCGGGCCCAGCAAGGCGCCTCGTCCAGTCGCTCAGGCATCCGAGCGCCCCAGGCGCCGCAGCTCCTCAGGCGCGCGGGCCTCACCCACCGAGGCCCAGTCCGCGGGCGGCGGCAGCTCGGGGAAGCGACGAGCCCTCAGCGCCTGGTCGACCTCGGGGCCGATGCGCAGCAGCAGGTAACGGAGCGCCGCCAGGCCGCGGTCCTGCTCGGGGCCATCCAGCAGCGCCACAGCCCGATCAAGGCTCTCGGAGAGCTCGTGCCACCAGACCAGGCCGCGCTCGCGCGCCTCGCCCCGGATGCGGACATTGCTGGCCAGCAGCTGGGCCGAGCGGGTCTGCACCAGCCTGGCCGCCAGGCGCAGTTCGTCCAGCGCCTCTCCCCGAGCGGGCCCCTCGGCCAGCGCCGCCAGGGCCTCGTCCGAGAGCACCCGCGCGGCGTCCAGAGGCAGCCCGGGGCCGTAGCCGTCGAAGCCGCTCACCGAGAAGACCGCGGCGCCGCCGAGCTTCGGTCGCGCCTGCACCAGCGCGACCACGCCTCGCTCCTCGACCAGGACCTGACGGCCCGCGGCCCAGGTCAGGCCCCAGCTCCCCAGCACGCAGGCCGCCACGCTGCCCAGGACCACGGGCAGCAGGAGCCAGGGGCTGACCGAGACCAGCGGGGTGCCCGCGCAGACCAGGACCCAGCCCCCGATGGCCCACAGGCCCAGCGCCCACAGCAGGTTCGGCCGGACCCGCGGGGTCCAGTCCTGGCGCTCCCAGCGCTCGCTCGCGCGGCGACGCTGCATCCAGGCCCAGCGAAGCCGCCCTCGAGGCTCGAGCTGAGCGCCGGCCAGCGCCTCCTCCAGCCCACGGGCTGCCTCGAGGCGTACCCCGAGCGCCTGCTCGGCGGCCCGGACCTGCTCGGTCCAGGTCCTGACTGCCCGATCGGCGTCCACGCGGTCCATGGCGCAACGTAGCGCAACTCGGGCGGGCGTCCCGGTTAGACGCCTCCACCCCGTCCCTCCCCCCGGAGCGCCTCATGCCCTACGAGCTCTACAAGGTCCTGCACATCATCGGCGTCGTCTCCGTCTGGGGCGGCCTGTCTGCCGCGGTCCTGCACGCCGTCAACGGCGGCACCAAGCAGACCAACCCCAACCACAAGCTGATCGCCATGACCCACGGCGTGGGCATGTTCCTGATCCTGCTGGGCGGCTTCGGCATGCTGGCGCGCCTGGGCATGACCGACGGCATCCCCGGCTGGATCTGGCTCAAGCTGACGATCTGGCTGGTGGTCGGTGCCCTGCTGATGGTGCCCCTGCGGGTGCCAAAGCTGGCCAAGCCCATGTGGTTCGCGCTGCCCATCATCGCGGGCCTGGCCACCTACATCGCGATGACCAAGCCCTTCTGAATGGGCCATCGGGGCGGCTTCCCACAGGCCCCTGTGTCAATGGACACAGGAATCCGCTGACAAGGGAGCCCACCACCTCTCCGCATCGGGCACGCTCATTGCACACACCGGACCCCGACGTTCCACCCGGAGTCCACATGAGCAACGACCGAAAGACCCAGATCCTGGATGCCCTCGAGAGCGAGCACCGGGACGCCCCCGAGAACTCGGCGCGCCGAGGCTTCCTCTCCGCCGCAGCGGCCCTCATCGGAGGCGGCGCGATGGCCTGGGGTATGACGGGCTGCGAGGGCGGCACGACCACCAGCGCGCCCACCGGCGCCACCCCGGCTCACGAGCCCGAGGGCCAGAGCATCCACGTCGGCCCCGGCAAGCTCGACGACTACTACGGCTTCTGGTCCGGCGGGCAGTCCGGCGAGATCCGAATCCTCGGCATCCCCTCGATGCGGGAGCTCAAGCGCATCCCCGTCTTCAACCGTGAGTCGGCCACCGGCTGGGGCCGCGACGACTGGTCGAAGGAGCTGCTCAAGGGCACGTCCTCGGGCGACACCCATCACGTGCACCTGTCCTACAAGGACGGCACCTACGACGGCCGCTACATCTTCGTGAACGACAAGGCCCAAGCCCGCCTGGCCCGCGTCCGCTGCAGCACCATGGAGGTCGACGCGATCGTCGATCTGCCCAACAGCCAGGGCACCCACGGCATCTTCCCCCAGCGCCACAAGACCGGCTACGTCTTCTGCAACGCCGAGTTCCGCATCCCGATGCCGAACGACGGCCGCGACCTGAACGACCCCTCCAAGTACGGGGCCATGCACACGGCGGTGGACGGCGAGTCGATGGAGGTCAAGTGGCAGGTCCTGGTCGAGGGCAACATGGACCTCTGCGCCACGGACTACGAGGGCAAGTACAGCTTCGCCACCTGCTACAACTCCGAGGGCGGCGTCACCCTGGAGGGCATGATGGCCGCCGACCAGGACTGGCTCTACGTCTTCAACCTGGCCGCCTGTGAGGCCGCCGTGGCCGCTGGCGAGACCATCACGGTGGGCAAGGGCAAGGTCCCCGTCATCGACGGGCGGGCGGGCGACAGCGCGGTGGTGCTGCGGATCCCGGTGCCCAAGAGCCCCCACGGCGTGAACGTGAGCCCCGATGGCAAGTACGCCGTGGTCGCCGGGAAGCTGTCGCCGACCTGTTCGGTCATCGACATCTCCAGGATCGCGGACGCCTTCGCGGGCAAGATCAAGCCTCGCGACTGCGTGGTGGCCGAGCCCGAGCTGGGCCTGGGCCCGCTGCACACCGCCTTTGACGGCAAGGGCAACGGCTACACCTCGATCTTCATCGACTCGGTGATGACCAAGTGGAACATCGACAAGGCCATCCGTCAGTTCGCGGGCGAGGACGTCGATCCCATCATCGAGAAGGTCGACGTGCACTACCAGGTCGGACACACGAACGCGTCGATGTCCGAGACCAAGGACGCTGACGGCAAGTGGCTGGTGGCGCTGTGCAAGTTCAGCAAGGACCGCTTCCTGAACGTGGGCCCGCTGCGTCCCGAGAACGACCAGCTGATCGACATGACCATGGACAAGCTCAAGGTCGTGCACGACGGCCCGGCCTACTCCGAGCCCCACGACTGCGTCATCGTGAAGCGCGACCTGATCAACCCGCTCAAGGTGATGGACCGCAAGGACCCCCGCCACGAGTACTGCCAGGCCATCGCGGCCAAGGACGGCGTCGACCTGCTCACGACGAACAAGGTCGTCCGCGAAGGTCGCAAGGTGCGCGTGTACATCACCAGCATCGCGCCCGCCTTCGGCCTCTCCGACTTCGAGGTCCGCAGCGGCGACGAGGTGCAGGTCTTCGTGACCAACCTGGACAACGTCGAGGACCTGAGCCATGGCTTCTGCATGGTCAACCACGACGTCAACATGCTGGTGAACGCCCAGGGCACCAACAGCATCACGTTCACCGCGGGCAGCCCCGGCGTGTACTGGTACTACTGCCCCTGGTTCTGCCACGCGCTGCACCTCGAGATGCGCGGCCGGATGCTCGTCAAGGCCTGAGAGGACAGGAGGCCCCGTTCTTGCAGCGGGGTCTCCAGGTCCCACTGGAGTCCGACCATGCTCCTCACCTTGCTGGTGAGCTGGCTGCTGCTCTGCCCCGCCCTGGCGGAGCAGCCCGCCCCCGCAGGCGCCGAGGCCTACGGCCACACCGCTCGTGACGGGGGCCTGGACTGCGTCCGCGATCCCTGCTCGTCGGTGATGCCCGCCGCGGACAGCTTCGAAGCGGTGGAGGGCAAGCCCTACCTCGAGGGACTCTCCGGCGATGACCTGGTGGGCTGGGTCGTGCTTTCCACCGATCTCGTCGACATCAAGGGCTACTCGGGCCAGCCCCTGTCCACCCTGATCGGCCTGAACACCGAGGGCGTCATCACCGGCGCGCGGGTCCTGCACCACTCCGAGCCCATCCTGCTCATCGGCATCCCCGAGCAGAGGCTGCACGACTTCGTAGACCTGCACGCCGGCATGCGCGGCGACGAGAGGGTCGTCGTCGGCCAAAGCAGCGACCCCGACGCGAGGACCGTCGACATCGTCAGCGGAGCGACGGTCACCGCGCTGGCCGAGAGCCGCACCATCATGGACAGCGTCACGGCCCTGGGCCAGGACGTCGGGGCCATCGAGCGCCGGGTCCAGACCCCCGGGCACTTCGTCGCGACCGAGGAGCTGCTGAGCTGGCAGCAGCTCCTCGACGAGGGCGTCTTTGGGCGCCTGACGGTCACGGCCAAGGACATGGGCGCGACCGGGGACGAGTACCTGAACGTCTCGGGCGACCAGCTCTTCATGGACATCTGGTTCACGGTGGCCGACTCGCCCCGCGTGGGTCGCTCGCTGCTGGGCCCCAACCGCTACGCCCACGCCATGAGCCAGCTGGCCCCCGGCGAGCACCTCGTCGTCGTGCTCGGCCAGGGAGCCAGCACCTTCAAGGGCTCGGGCTTCGTGCGAGGCGGCCTCTTCGACCGCATCCGCCTGACGCAGGGCCTGGCGGTCGTGATGTTCCACGACCTGGACTACACGAACCTGGGCGGGCTCGACGCCGAGGGCGCGCCCGAGTTCAAGGAGGGCGCCCTGTTCGTGGCCCGGGGCGGCGCGCTGGACCCGGGTCGCAGCTTCGAGCTGGTCTTCCTGGGCAGCCGCTTCGACAACAAGGGCGGCTTCAGCCGTGACTTCCACAGCTTCACCAGCACCCACCGGCTGCCGAAGTCGGTCTACGTGCTCGACGGCCCCGACCCGGAGCGCGCGCTCTGGCTCCAGGCCTGGCGGAACAAGCGCGTCGAGGTCCTGGTCGTCGGCCTCTGGCTCCTGTCGCTGGTCGCGGTGTTCGCCGGCCGCCGCTGGACCACCGCCGACGGCGCGCGCCTCAAGAAGCTGCACACCGGCTACCTGATCTTCGCCTTCGTGGTGGGCGGGCTGATGCTCTCCGCCCAGCCCTCGGTCACCCAGATCCTGACCTTCGTGGACAGCCTGGTCGGCGGGTGGCGCTGGGGCCTGTTCCTGAGCGAGCCGCTGCTCTTCCTGAGCTGGATCTTCATCGCCGTGGTCACCCTGATCTGGGGCCGCGGGGTGTTCTGTGGCTGGGCCTGCCCCTACGGCGCCCTCAACGAGCTGACCTTCAAGCTGGGGCGGCTGCTGAAGCTGCCCGAGTACGAGCTGCCCGAGGTCCTGCACAGCAAGCTCCGCTACCTGCGGTACGCCATCCTGGCTGGGCTGATCGGCGTGTACCTCTGGGACCCGATGCTGGGCGAGCGGGCCGCCGAGATCGAGCCCTTCAAGAGCACCTTCTTCGTGGCGATCTGGACCCGGGAGTGGTTCTTCATCGCGTGGTGGGTGGCGCTGGCGAGCCTCTCGCTGGTGATGTACCGGCCCTTCTGCCGCTACGTCTGCCCGCTGGGGGCGGGCCTGGCGATCCCCGGCAGCTTCCGCCTGTCCGGGCCCTACCGGCGGGACTTCTGCAGCAAGTGCAAGATCTGCACGAAGACCTGCGAGCCCCGGGCGATCCGCCCCGACGGCAGCATCGACCCCCGAGAGTGCCTGAGCTGTATGGAGTGCGAAGCCAACTGGCGGGACGACCAGGTCTGCCCGCCCCTGGTCAAGGCGCGCCGCGACCGCGAGCGGGCCGCGAAGTGAGCTGGCTGATCTCCAGCGTGCTCGCCGCGACCTGGACCGTCGGGACCGACGCCGACTCGGTGCAGGCCGCCGTCGGGCTGGCCTCGCCCGGCGACACGGTGGTGCTGCCCGCCGGGGACTGGCCGGGACCCGTCGTGCTCGACAAGGCCCTGACCCTGACCAGCGACGGCGGCGTGCTCGACGGCGGCGGTCAGGGACACGCCCTGCTGGTGACCGCCCCCGGCGCGATCGTCGAGGGCTTACGCGTGAAGCACAGCGGCCGCGACCTGGCCAAGGGCGACTCCTGCATCCGCCTCGACCCCACCGCGCTGGGGGCCCAGGTGCGCGGGGTCGAGGCCTGGGACTGCCTGTTCGGCATCTGGGTGCACGAGGCCGACGGCGCCGTCCTCGAGGACAACTCGGTGGTCGGGCTGATCGGCGAGCACAACAGCCGTAAGGGCAACGGCATCCACCTCTTCGACGCCAGCGACCTGATCGTCCGCGGAAACAGCGTCCGCGACAGCCGAGACGGCATCTACGTGAGCGCCACCGAGGACAGCCTGATCCAGGCCAACACCGCCGAGCACGTGCGCTACGGCATCCACTACATGTACAGCTACGACAACGTCATCCGCGACAACGTCGTGCGGCACTGCAGCGGCGGCATCGCGCTCATGCAGTCCCGGAACCTGATCGTCGAGAACAACACCAGCACCGACAACAAGCAGGTCGGCATCCTGTTCCGGGACGCGCAGTACAGCCGGATCGCCCACAACACCGTCGAGCGCAACGGCCAGGGCATGTTCTTCTTCTCGTCGCTGGACAACGAGATCGTCGACAACCGCGTGGCGGACAACGAGATCGGCTTCCGCATCTGGGCGGGCACCTACCGCAACGTGGTGAGCGGCAACGCCTTCATCGGCAACCGGCAGCAGATCTACTACGTCGCCAGCGAAGACCAGGTCTGGGAGGGCGAGTCCGGGGGCAACTACTGGAGCGACTACCTGGGCTGGGATCAGGACAGCGACGGACACGGGGACCGCCCC
>CALGIB010000983.1 GCA_937915955.1 uncultured Pseudomonadota bacterium | reverse complement strand
TGCCCCAGGTGTTAGACATCGCCTGCTCGAGGCCGCTGGCGGTGCCGCCGCCGAGGACTGCGGCGCGCACGTTGAAGCCTCGCTCCTTGTCCCCGTGTTTGTCGGCGACCACCTTCTGGAAGGCCGGATCGGCGTACGCATTATTGGCCTCGCCCTTGATCTTCGCGTCGACGAGGGCCTTGAGCTTCACGGGATCGCGACCGGCCGCTCTTCGCAGCTCGGGGTCGTTGTTCCACATCGCCCGCCGCCCGTCGAAGTAGGCACGGATGTGGGTGGTGACCTGCTTGCCACCCTGGTTGCGCACGATCTCGTAGATGTCGGTGTTGCCGTTCAGGGTCCGGTGGAATTGGGCGTAGTCCTTGGGTCCCAGCTGGGCGCGGATCTGCCCGAGCTTCGCGGTGTCGGCGAGGAGCGCCTGCCGTTCCTTGGGACTGGCCTGCAGCGCCACCCGCATCAGCGTGGTCTTGTCGCCGTAGTACGAGCGCTCGATGGCCTCGCCTCCGAGGCTCAGGCCGCCCGCGGTCTGGGCCATGCCGGCGTAGCGCTCCACCTGATCGGGCTCGTCGGGGAAGGTCTGACGGAGCCGATAGCGCAGGTCGAAGCCATAGCGCGTGGCGAACACCTTCAGCACCACCTGGGCCTCGGCGGGGTAGCCGTTGTCGCCGCCTACAGCCTTCATCATCTTTTCGTGGGAGCCGGGCAGCTCGCCGACCAGGCTATAGAGCGCGATCGCGCGGTTAACGGCCTTCTCCAGGGTGAAGTCGGGATCGACGCTCTCCGGCTTGATCTGGTAGTCCTGCCGGAAGGTGTCCGAGCCAGCGAGATCGTGATCGGCGCCCCAGCCGTCGTCCTCATCGGCTTTGGCCAGATCCCGCTCGCGGCCCAACGCCTGCAGTCCGAGGCCCATGGTCATGACGAGGGCGCGTTCCCGACCCCGGAGGTGGGCCCCCAGATCGGCCTCCATGGTGATGCCGAGTCGCTCCGACCACAGTCGGCGGATCATCTTCACGCCGTCGGTGGCGATGTTCGCTCGTTGGATCAGCGCGCCGAGGCCGCCGAGGACCCCGTTGAAGGCCGTCAGCCGGTCCAGTTCGTTGGGGTCGCCCTGCAGCTTCGCGGCGAGCTTGCTGACCTGTGTCGCCCGCCAGCCCACCCGGTCGGCGAAGTCGGTGAACTCCTCTTGCCGCTTCTTGGAGGGATCCTCGCGGACCTCGTTGGCCAGGGCGCTCTCGGCGCTGTCGGTCTCATCGGAGACGAAGTCCTGGTAGTGCAGGCCCAGCAGTCCGAGGGCCTCCGACCCGTTGTCGCGACCGAGTCCAGCGACGATGAGGGGGCGCATGTCGCCGCCCAGGGGCGCGAAGGCGGTGGTCAGGAACCGGCGCGGCTCAGTGACCTCGGCGTTGGGGACCTTGTCGGTGTACTGGGCCTGC
>CALGIB010000982.1 GCA_937915955.1 uncultured Pseudomonadota bacterium | reverse complement strand
CCTGCAACGCCTGCAACGCCTGCAACGCCTGCAACGCCTGCAACGCCTGCGGCGGCTGATTCCAGCTTCTGGAACGACGAGCCCCCGACTTCGGTCGGGGGTTTTGTCGTCCTTGGGTCGTCTTTTTGGTTAGTCCGGGGCCGTGGAAAAGCTGATCAACACCGTCCTGTGGATCGTGCTCCTGGCGTTCATCGCCCTGGCCGTCCATCACTGGTACAAGAACAACTACGAGCCGGTGGTCTACCAGCAGCCGACCGAGCACGCGCCGCCCCTCTTCAAGATCGAAGAGAAGGTCGAGCGCTCGGACAACGAAGGCTGGGTCCGCGACCACTTCCCGAACCCGGTCCCCGCTCAGGGCCAGGCGCCCGAGGAGTGGACCGAGATCGAGGCCTCGCTCTCCCCCCAGCAGTGCGGCGTCTGCCACCCCGCGCAGCTCGCAGACTGGAAGGACAGCTGGCACGCCAAGGGCATGGGCCCCGGAATGATGGGACAGCTGGTCGACTGGGACGGTCCCAAGGACGGCATGGTCAAGCAGTGCCAGTCCTGCCACGCTCCCCTGACCGAGCAGTACCCGCGCATCGACGGCCAGGACAACCCCCTCTTCGACGCCGAGATGCGCGAGGCGGGCCTGACCTGCGCTGGCTGCCACGTGCGGCAGCACGCCCGCTTCGGGCCGCCCACCCAGACACACCCGGTGGACGCGATGCCGGGCGCCGAGACCGAGGCTGTCGAGGGCGAGGCCCAGCCGAGCGCCGAGGGCGAGGAGGCGCCGCGCCAGCCCCACGACGGCTTCGTGGCCCGGGACGAGTTCCAGGACGCCATCTTCTGTGAGCAATGCCACGACTTCCGGCCCGGCGGCAACGGCCTCGAAGACAAGCTGATCCAGGAGACCTACGAAGAGTGGAGGCGGACGGAGTTCGCGGCCCAGGGCGTCACCTGCCAGTCCTGCCACATGCCCGAGGGGCGGCACCAGTTCCTGGGCATCCACGATCCCGACATGGCCCGCGCCGCGTTCACACCCTCGGCCCGGCTCGTTCGCGGCGGCACAGGCTTCATGGAGCCGCTCGAGGCTGAGCTGACCATCAAGAACACGGGCGCCGGCCACCGCTTCCCGACCTACTCGACGCCCACGGTGGTCCTCTCCTTCGAGCAGATCGACGCCCAGGGACAGGTGATCGAGGGGACCCGGGACGAGGGCTACGTCAGCCGGTACGTGAAGCCGAACCTCACCGAGGAGTTCTGGGACACGCGCCTGCTCCCCGGCGAGGAGTTCACGCTGGTCTACCGCTCGTACCTGCGAGATCAGGCCACGGCCCTGCGCGCCCGGGTCGAGGTGTGGCCGGACG
>CALGIB010000981.1 GCA_937915955.1 uncultured Pseudomonadota bacterium | reverse complement strand
CGCCGCGCCGGAGCGAGCGGCCCCACCCGAGCCCGTCCCTCGGGCGCCGAGTCACCCCGCTATCGACGCTCGATGCTCTCCGCGATGCCCGACGCCTCGATCCGGACCGCCAGGCGGCGACCGTGCTGCGGGGGCTCGGGCTCCAGCACGAGCGCGCACTCGGAGCCCTCGAAGCGCAGCGCGTAGCCCCAGAGCGCCTGGCTGAGACCGGCCGGGACGCGCTCCGGGCAAGGACCTCCCAGGCCCGGGCGCAGCTCGACCGCGAGCTGCTCCAGGCGCTCCCGCTCCAGGTCCAGCGAGCGCTGCCGAGCGCTGGTCCGGTCTGCGTCCCGAGCGCTCCAAGGGCCGGGCTCGAGGCGGAAGGCCAGGTCCAGCTCGCTGGGCTGCGCCTGGGCCGGCAGCACGCCGCGCCGCAGCACCCGGTTGATGCGCAGGCGGGTCGGCGTGCCGTCCACCGAGGGCTCGGCGGGCACCTCGATCAGCAGGTCCATGCCCTGCTCGACGAGCTCCACCAGCTCGGGCTCCTCGGTCCAGAGCGTGGGGCCGGCCAGGTCCAGGGTCCAGCGGGGCAGCGAGAGCTCGCCCGCGAAGGCCCCCTCCAGGCGAAACAGGCCCCGCTCCCAGGCCGCGCGCTCCCCCTCGAGCAGCAGCGGATCCACGCCCCTGGCGTCCCCGGTCCCCTCGCGGCGCAGCAGGGAGACCTCGAACTCACCCTCGCGCGACCCGAGCGGGAGCACCAAGGCCTGCTCGTCCCAGCGGGCCACGGCGTCGGCCTCGCCCAGGGCGGTCACCACCGGGAAGACCATCCAGCCCTGCTCGGCGTGGGCCCGGCACCGCACCTCGCCGAGGGTGCCCCAGGCGCCTCCGTCAAGGCTGATGCGGCAGGCCTCCGGCCCGATCCGCAGCGAACCGGTGACGCCCTCGGCCTCGAGGAGCCAGCTCCCAGCAGGCAGATCGGGGGCTGGGGGCGGCCTCGAGCAGGCCAGGATGAAGGCGAGCACGGCCAAAGCGTACACTCCGCGCATGATCGAGCTGGACCAGCGCTACCGCCTGCTGCGGCCCATCGGTCGAGGCGGCGTCGGCGAGGTCTTCGAGGGCCTGCAGCTGGCGCTGGATCGGCGGGTGGCGATCAAGCTGCTGCGCCCGGAGCTCACCGCGCGGCCCGAGGTGGTCAGCCGCTTCGAGCAGGAGGCGCGCACCACCTGCCGACTGCAGCACCCGAACGTCGTCACGGTCTACGACGTGGGCACCGCGCCCAACGGCGGCCGCTTCCTCGTCATGGAGCTGCTGGACGGCCTGACGCTGGCCGAGGCGCTGGACCGGGGCCCCTTCAGCATCGAGCGCAGCCTGGACGTGGCCAGCCAGATCGCCCGGGGCATGGGCGCGGGCCAGGGCGTGGGGCTGGTCCACCGGGACCTGAAGCCCGAGAACATCCACCTGGTCGGCGAGGACCACGGCCACGTCAAGATCCTGGACTTTGGGCTGGCCCGGCTACGTGAGACCGAGGCCGCGGCCGGCGGCGAGGTCGAGGCTTCGCTGCGGAACAGCCTGGAGCAGGCCCGCAAGCTGGGCTCCACCAGCCAGGAGACGCTAGCCCCGGGCGGCGCGGGGACCTGGTTGCCCGAACCCCCGCCGCTGAAGACCCTCGAGCCGCCCGAGGGCGACGACCCGCGCCTGACCCGACCGGGCGCCCTGGTCGGCACCCCTCGCTACATGGCGCCCGAGCAGGCCCTGGCCTGGGCGGTGGACCACCGCGCGGACATCTACGCCTTCGGCTGCATCCTCTACGAGATGGTCACCGGCCGCGCCCCCTTCGAGGAGGCCTCGATCGAGGCCTACCTGCGAGCCCACGTGCACGGGGTGGTGCGGCCCCCCAGCGAGCTGGCCCCGGTCCGCACGGAGATCGAGGAGCTGATCCTGCACTGCCTGCACAAGGACCCCGCCGCGCGCTGGCCGGACTGGGCGGCGGTGCAGGAGGAGCTGCGTCTCATCCGGGGGATCGCGGCGCCGAAGGGGCAGCTGGCCGAGGCCCGGGAGCTCAAGCGACCGACCGAGCCCTACCGCTTCCTGCAGCCCTTCCAGCCCAGCTCGTCGGTGGTGTTCTTCGGGCGGGACGCGGACACCCAGCGCTTCCTCGCCACCTGGGAGCACCCCGACCAGCCCCCGATGGTGGCGCTGACCGGGGCCTCGGGGGTCGGAAAGACCAGCTTCCTGCACGCTCGCCTGCTCACCGCGCTCGAGGACACCGGCCACGTGCTGCTGGTGGTCCAGGGCTCGGAGCGACCCACCGAGGCGCTGCGCGACGCCGCCCGGCGCACCCTGGCCAGGCTCTCGGGCGAGGTCGAGGACAGACCCCTGGCTGAGCTGCTGGACCAGCTCTCGGCCCGCTCGGGGCGACCGGTCGCGGTGGTCCTGGACCAGCTCGAGGAGCTCTTCACCGCCGGGACCGAGGCGGACCACGAGCGCTTCCAGGCCGACGTGGCCGCCCTGCTGGCGGGAGGCGACGGGGCCGTGCGCCTGCTGCTGAGCCTGCGCGAGGACTACCTCGGCCAGCTGCTGCGCACCCTGCAGCCCCTGCCCGTGGACCAGCTGCTGCGCACCATGCCGCTGCGCCCGCTGCGCCCCAGCGACCTGGTCGAGGCCCTGGTGGGTCCCGGCCGCGCCGGCCTGCCGGTGGACTACACACCGTTCAGCTTCGAGCGGGGCCTGGCCGAGGACATCGTGGCCGACCTGCTGGCCGACGGCGCTGGCGAGGTGGCCCCGCGCGTGCAGGCGGTCGGGCACCTGCTCTGGCAGATGATCGCCGCGGGCCCCGAGCCCCACGTGATCACGCGGGCGCACTACACCGAGGAGCTGGGCGGCGCCCACGGGATCCTGGGGCGGTTGATGGACGAGGCCATCCAGAGCCTGGAGCCCTCGGATCGAGGGCTCGCCAAGGAGCTGCTGCGCGCGCTGACCCACCTGCCCGGCAGCGCGACGTCGAGGCCCGCGAGCGAGTCGGCCCTGCTGGGCGAGCACGGCGATCCCGACCGCGCCCGGACCGTCCTCCGACGCTTGGAGTCGCGGTTCCGGCTCATCCAGGGCTTCAGCGACCCCCGCTGGCCGGGAGAGCGGGCCTACCGGGTGGCCCACGAGGCGCTCATTGGCCGGATCCAGTCCTACGGGGACGAGCTCAGCGAGCGGAACCGGGCGCGGCAGATCTTCCGCCAGGGCCTGGATCTCTGGCTCCGGAACGGACGCCAGAGCGTCGACCTGCTCGTCGAGGAGCACTTTGAGGTCGTGCAGCGCAACGTCGGCGAGCTCGTGTTCCGAACGCCCGATCAGCGGGCCTTCTACCGGCAGAGCCACGACCGCAACTACGAGGCCTGGGTCGCGCGGGAGATCACCGAGAAGAAGCAGGCGCGGAAGGCGAGCTTCATCCGCTTCGGCCTGCCCGTCCTGACCCTGCTGGCCGGCTGGGGGGCCGGGGAGCTGCGCACCGGGTTCTCGGCCTTCGGCGCGAACTACGCCCGGATCCACGACGCCCTGGACACCCGCGAGGCGGACCTGTCCGGGCTGTCGATGCGCTACGCCCGCTTGGGGGGCCTGCAGCTCCTGGCGCCGGACCTCCGGGACGCCGATCTGACGTCCGCAGACCTCACCGGCGCCCAACTGGAGAGCGCGCAGCTTCAGGGCGCCATCCTCGAGGGCGCGACCCTGGACCAGGCCATCCTGGTCGGAGCGGACCTGACGGGCGCGCGGCTGCTGCGGGCCAGCTTCCCCCAGGCCGATCTACGCAAGGCGACGGTGGACACCGATCGGGTCGGAGCGGACTTCACCGGCGCGATCTTCGACGCGGGCACGGACTGGGGCGAGGAGCCCCCGCCCAAGGGCGCCGTGGGGCCTGGCTCGGACGCCGCGATGTCGGTGCTCTCGATGATGGAGTTCGAGGACCTGGACCTCGAGGACATCGACCTGCAGGAGGCCGAGCTCCAGTGGGCCAGCTTCCGAGGCTCGTACATGGTGGGCGCCAACCTCCAGGACGTGCGGGCGGAGCACGCGGACCTGAGCCGGACCAAGCTCGGCAACGCCCGGCTGACAGGGGCCACGTTGACCGGCGCCTCGCTGGCCGAGGCGGACCTGGCCAACGCCGTCCTGACCGGGGCGGATCTGAGCGGGGCCAGCCTGGTCGGTGCCCGACTGGGCGGCGCCGAGCTGTCCGGCGCCAACCTGCAGGGGGCCGTCGCCGACGGTCGAACGCTGTGGCCCGCGGGGGTCCAGCCCCAGGCCCTGGGGGCCGTGCTGCTGGTCCCGGGCGTGGACCTGACCGGGGTGGACCTCAGCGGCCGCGACCTCCGGGGGGCGACGCTCCGCGGCCTGGACCTGTCGGGTCAGGACCTCAGCGGCGCGGACCTCGAGGTGGCGATCCTGACGGGCGCGGACCTGCGGGGCGCCGACCTGCGAGGCGCAGACCTGAGGGGAGCGAACCTGGACGGCGCCGACCTCCGCGGAGCGCAGCTCGAGGGGGCCGACATGACGGCGGCGAGCACCACGGACGCGCAGATGGACGAGCGCTACTGAGGGCTACCGGGGAGAGCACTCCACGGAGATCCGGAAGGGACCCGGGCTGCCCGCGCTCGAGTCGACGGCCACGATGTAC
>CALGIB010000980.1 GCA_937915955.1 uncultured Pseudomonadota bacterium | reverse complement strand
GGATAGGTCTGGCCAGGCAGGACGGCGCCGTGGCCCTCGAGCGTCAGCGTGTCGTTGGTGCGCGTTCCCTTGAGCTTGGCGACCGCCAGGATGTCGCCCGTGACGGCCTGCTGGACAGGCTCGCGCTCGGTCCCACGCAGCGCGTACAGCGCCCCGAGGCGCTCGTGGCTGAGGTGACTGGAGTTCCAGATCTGGCCGTCGCCGGGGCTCTGGCCCGAGACCACCCGAAAGATGCTCAGCTTGCCGCTGAACTCGTCCATGAAGGTCTTGACGACCTGGCCGTAGAACGGCGCGCCCTGGCCTACCTCGACCAGGATGGGGTTGCCGTCAGCGTCCGCCGCGTCGATGGGCTCCCGCTCCAGGGGGCTGGGCACGGCCCAGGTCGCCAGCCCCATCAGGGCGTTGACGCCGATGTTCCGTGTGGCCGAGGTGTAGAGCACGGGCAGGATGGCGCCCTTCTTCAGAGCGTCGTGGAAGCCCTGCTTCACTTGCTCCTCGGAGAGCTCGAAGGTGTCGAGGTAGATCTCGAGCAGCTCCTCGTCGCTCTCGGCCACCGCCTCGACCAGCTGCTCCCAGGCCACCGCGACCTCGTCCGCGAGATCGGCCGGGATGTCTCCCTTGGTGATGGCGCCGGAGCCGTCCTTGGCGAAGCGCAGCGCCTTCATCTGCATCAACGAGATCACACCCTCGAAGCTGTCCTCGGCGCCGAGGGGGACCTGAAGCGGGACGGGCTTGACCCCGAAGGACTCCTCGATCCCGAGCAGGCAGTCCTGGTAGTCGGCCCGCTCGCGGTCCATCTTGTTGATGACGATCACGCAGGGGATGCCGAGCTCGCGCGCCTTGTTGTAGACGCGCTCGGTGCCGACCTCGACCCCGTCCGTGGCCGAGACCACCAGGTAGGCGGCGTCCGCGCCCTGCATCGCCGTGAAGGCGTCGAAGATGAAGTTGCCGTCCCCGGGGGTGTCGACGAGGTTGATCTTCTTGTCCTGGTACTCGACCCAGGCGAAGGAGGTGCTGATGGAGCCCCCGCGCTTGTGCTCCTCTGGCTCGAAGTCCAGGGTGCTGCTGGGGGTGCCGGCGAGCCCCAGTCGGGAGGTCGCGCCGGTGTTGAAGAGCATGGCCTCGGCGAGCGAGGTCTTGCCGGAGAAGCCGTGTCCGAGCAGCGCGATGTTGCGGATATCGGAGGGGGCGTAGGGCTTCAGGGCCATCTTGAGAAGCTCCGGTTCACATGGAAGGAACGGGGAGCTTACCGGGCCGGGCCCGAGCCATCAAACCGCCCCTGGACCACCCGAGCGCCAGGTCAGCTGTTGCGCTCGTAGAGCAGGCTGAGCCCCACCATCGTCAGGTCGCGGTCGACGTCGTCGATCTCCGAGCAGGCGTGGCCGATCAGGTTCGAGAAGCCGCCGGTAGCCAAGCAGAACACCGGCCTTCCTTCGACCGCCAGGCCCGCCTTGCACTCCCTGGCGAGGTGCTGGACCAGGCCCACGTAGCCGTAGAACAGGCCGGACTGCATCGCAGCCACGGTGTTGCTGCCAATCGCCGCGCGGGGCTTTCGCACCTCCACCCGAGGGAGCTTCGAGGTGCGCTGGAACAGGGCTTCGGCCGAGATCCGGATCCCCGGAGCGATCGCCCCCCCGACGTAGTCGCCGTTGTGGTCCACGCAGTCGAAGGTCGTGGCCGTGCCGAAGTCCACGACCACCAGCGGCGGCGCGTGCCGAGCCATGGCCGCCACGGCGTTGACGATGCGGTCGCTGCCGACCTCGCGGGGGTTGTCCGTGCGGACCCGCATGCCGGTCTTCAGCCCGCGCCCCACGAGCATCGCGTCGATGCCGAGGTAGCGCGTGGTCGCCTTCTCGATGTTGAACAGCGTGCTGGGCACCACGCTGCTGACCATCACGCCCGTGACGTCGACCGGCTTGAAGCCGCGATGCTGGAGCAGCTGGAGCAGCTGGAGCCCGAACTCGTCCGTGGTGCGGGGGACGGTGGAGATCCGCCAGCGCTCGAGGACCTTGTGATCGCGCATCAAGCCGATGACGATGTTCGTGTTGCCGACGTCGATGACCAGGAGCATGGTCCGGCTGCTAACGCGCCACGCGGTTGACGCTGATGACGCCGCGGATCTTCTCCAGTCGGCGGATCAGTCCCTGCAGCTCGTCCACGTCCGTGACCCCGATCTCGAGGTCGCACTCGGCCTTGTCGTCCTCGACCACCTGCACGTTGGCGGCGGAGATGTTGATGCCGGCGTCCGTGCACGTCTTGGTGATGTTGGCCAGCAGGCCGGGGCGATCCACGCAGACGACCCGGATCCCGCCGGTGTGCTGGGCGCCCTGGCCGCGCGCGTCCCACTCCACGGGGATCCGCCGCTCCGGCTCGAGCGCGAGGAGCTGAGGGCAGCCCCTCCGATGCACGCTGATGCCTCGGCCCCGGGTGACGAAGCCGCCGACCGGCTCGCCGGGCAGGGGGTTGCAGCACTTGGCGAACTGGACGAGCAGATCCTCCTGACCCGAGATGAGCACCGGCGAGGCCGAGCGCTTGCGGATCCGGTTGATCAGCTTCTGGAACGTCGAGGCCTCGCGCTCCTCGTCGCTGGTGGTCCACTCGACCTCGGGCAGGAGCTCCCTGACCAGGGCGGCCAGCGCGGTGTGCCCCTGGGTGAGGCTCACGAAGAGGCCCTCGACGTCGCGGAAGCCGTGGGCCTTGCAGGCCCTCTTCAGGCGCCCGGCCTTGTTCAGGTCGCCCAGGCTGGAGCCGTGCTTCTTGAGCTCGCCCTCGAGCATCTCCCGGCCCAGGCGAACGCCCGTGTCGATCTCCTCCTGGCGCAGGTAGCGACGGATCCGGCCCAGCGCGCGGCTGGTGCGCGCGATGTTGAGCCAGTCCCGGCGCGGCCGCTGATCCTTGCGGCGCAGGACCTCGACCGTCTCGCCCGTGCGCAGCTGGTGCTCGAGCTTCACCATCTTGCCGTTGACCTTGGCGCCCACGCAGGTGTTGCCGACCTCGCTGTGGATGGCGTAGGCGAAGTCCAGGGCGGTGGCGCCGCGGGGGAACTCCTTCACGTCACCGCCGGGCGTGAAGACGAAGACCTCGTTGTGGAAGAGGTCCAGCTTGACCGCCTCCATGAACTCGTCCGGGTCCTCCATCTCGCGGGCCGACTCGAAGACCGCGCGCAGGTGGGTGACCTCGTTGAGCTGCTCCCGCGACAGCGCCAGGTGGCCTTCCTTGTACTGCCAGTGGGCCGCCACGCCGCGCTCGGCGATGTCGTGCATGTCGCGGGTGCGGATCTGCACCTCGAAGCGCCGCCCCTGGGGCCCGAACACCGTCGTGTGCAGGCTCTGGTACCCATTGGACTTGGGCATCGCGATGTAGTCCTTGATCCGGTCCGGGAGCGGGCGGAACAAGGCGTGCACGTTGCCGAGGGTGGCGTAGCAGGCGGTGACGTCTGCGACGATCACGCGGAAGGCCAGCAGGTCGTGGAGCTGGTCGAACTCGGAGTGCTGGGACTCCATCTTCCGGTAGATGCTCATCACGTGCTTGCAGCGGCCGTAGATCGCCTCGGCCTTGACGCCGCGGCGCTGGAGCTCGCGGTCCAGCAGGCCCGTGATCTCGGCCACGTAGGCCTCGCGCTCCTCCTTGGTGTCCTCCATCGCCTGGCTGACCTCGGCGAAGATCTCGGGCTTGAGGTGCTGGAGGCAGAGGTCCTCGAGCTCGATCTTCCAGGCCTCGATGCCGACGCGGCTGGCCAGCGGCGCGTAGATGTCCAGCGTCTCCTGGGCGATGCGGCGCTTCTTGTAGTCGGGCATCGAGCCCAGGGTCCGCATGTTGTGCAGGCGGTCGGCGAGCTTCACGAGGATGACCCGGATGTCCTTCGACATCGCCAGCATCATCTTGCGGAAGTTCTCGGCCGCCGCCTCCTGCTTGCTCCGGAACTGGAGCTTGCTGATCTTGGTGACGCCGTCGACCAGCTCCGCGATGACCTGGCTGAAGGTCTCCTCGAGCTCGTCCTGCCCGACCAGGCAGTCCTCGAGCACGTCGTGCAGCAGCGCGGTCGCGACGGTGTCGATGTCCATGCGCTGCTCGACGAGCAGGCCCGCCACCGCGAGCGGGTGGGTGAAGTAGGCCTCGCCCGACTTGCGCGACTGGTCCTTGTGGGCCTTCGCGGCGTAGAAATACGCCCGCATCACGACGTCGAGGTCGGCGTCGGGCGCGTAGGCGCTGATCTGTTCGAGGAGGTCGTTGAGGCGGAGCTGCACGGTGTCCCTGGTGGACAACACAAACGTAGCACCGAAGCCGGAAGGGCTAACGGGCTCTCTGCATCCTCTGGACCAGTGAGGGGCGTCGATCGGCACGCGAGAGCTCCGCAAGGATCACCGCCTGGAAGCTGTCGTGCGCGGTGTCGAGGTCGTCGTTGACCACGAGGTAGTCGAACTCCCCCACTCCCGAGAGCTGCTCGGCGACCAGCTCCATGCGGCGCCGGATCACCTCCTCGCTGTCCGTCTTTCGCGCACGGAGCCGCTCCTCGAGCGCGTCGAGGTCCGGCGGCAGCACGAAGATCAGCACCGCCTCGGGGTAGGCCGCCCGCACCTGGCGTGCGCCCAGCAGGTCGATGTCGAGCACCACCGAGCGCCCCTGATCCAGCGCGGCG
>CALGIB010000979.1 GCA_937915955.1 uncultured Pseudomonadota bacterium | reverse complement strand
CTGCGGCCAGGCACCTGGAAGCGCAGCCGGAAGCGCGTGCCCTCCTCCAGCGGGGTGTCCGTCCGGATGAACATGCCGCCCACCGACACGTTCGCCGTGTAGTCGATGAGGAAGTCCTCGAGCTCTTCGTACTCGACCAAGACCCTCAGCGGCAGCCGGCGGAGCGCTCGACGCTCCATGTGCTTTACAGCGGCACCCATGACTTCCTCCTGGTGAGACCCTCTTCGGCACGCCGTCAATGTGGTGTGAGCGCTGATCACGGCGCCTTGCGCGCCCAGAGGGCCACCCCTATGCTGTGCCGCGACCGTCCCTCAGGCGAGGGTGACGCTTCCCCAGGATTCCCAGCCGCCGTCGGCTCCGCTCGACCTCTCTGGAGGCCACATGCTCCTCGCGCTCGCCCTCAGCGGCTGCAACAACTACGAGATGTTCCGCCTGGCTGGCTACGAGCAGGCCAGCTTCAGCAACGACGCCGACATCATCTTCGTGATCGACAACTCCTCGTCGATGACGGACGAGGCCGAGGACCTGGCCCTCAACTTCCAGGTCTTCGTCGACCAGCTGACCAGCACCGACGGCGGCGCGCTGCCCCAGGGCACCGTCAGCGACGCGGTGGACGCCTACATCCTGTACACCAGCCAGCGCGGTCGCTTCATCGACTACAACATGGGCATCACGACCACCTCGGTCGAGGACCCGGGCAGCACCCCGCCAGGGCTCGCCGGCGAGCTGGTCGAGGCCTCGTCTCCCGACGACGTCGACCTCAAGACCGGCCAGGTGATCGACCCCTCGTTCCCGGACGTCGCCGCGTCCTTCAGCGCCAACCTGCTGTGCGAGGCGACCTGCTGGCAGTCCAGCACCATCCCCTCGGACCCCGGCTTCACCTGCGGCGACGACCCCGAGCAGATCACGCTGCAGTACCTGGACTGCGTCTGCGGCTTCGAGGAGTGGGAAGGCAACTGCGGCAGCGGCGACGAGGAGCACCTCGAGGCGGCCTTCCTGGCCATGTGCCGCAGCGTCGAGGACCCGCCTGACGAGTGCTTCGAGGGCACCCCCCTCACGGCCGGCGACGTGCTCACCAACCCCACCATCCTGCGCGAGGACAGCACGGTCCTGTTCGTCATCGTCACGGACGAGGGCGACGGCAGCCGCCGCCTGGGCCAGGGCGACTACGACGCGACGCCCTACCTCGAGCTGCTCGACCTCTTCGGCAAGACCTACCGCTTCGCGGTGATCGGCCCCAACTACGACGCCGACGCGGGCACCCTCACCTGCAACTCCGGCGGGGCCACCACCTGGGGCGCCGAGCGCCTGCAGCAGGTCGCGGCCGAGACAGGCGGCTTCTACAACTCCATCGCCCAGGAGGGCGCCGGCGGCGACTGTGAGAACAGCGACTTCGCCGCGCACCTCGAGGACCTCGGCGACCTGCTGAACCAGCTCCTCGTCAAGTTCCCGCTGCAGTCGGTCCCCGACGTCGAGACCCTGCTGGTCTACGTCGACGGCGTGGAGATCCCGCTGGCGGGTGAGTCCGACATCGACGAGGACGGCGTCGTGACCTGCGACTGCTGGTCCTACGACGCGTCCGAGAACGCCGTCGAGTTCCATGGCACGGCCGTCCCGGACTACAACCAGGACGTGCAGATCTACTACAAGCCCCTCGAGGGCATGCCGCGCACTCTGCCCTTCTAGAGGTTGCAACAAGCTGATGAAGCGCCTGATGACCTTGACCCTGACCGTGGCGGGACTGCTGGCTTCTGCGCCCGCAGCCGCCCAGGAGACGCTGGACCTCGGGACCCTCAAGAACGAGGAGATCACCGTCGTCCAGAGGCTGCTGTACCCCAAGGCCGACCGCACCGAGCTGCACTTCATGCTCGGCGTCAACGGCGTCGCCTTCGAGCCCTGGATGGTGGCTCCGAAGATCGAGGTGGGCTTCGGAAAGCACATCTCCGAGACGCTGGGCTGGCAGCTGGCTGTGGCCGGAGGCTACGGCCTGGGCACCTCGGCCTACCGCGAGGTCAGCGGCGTGGCCTACGGCATCGCGCCCGAGGCCTACCGCTACCTGGGTGAGCTGACCGCCGGCGTCACCTGGTCGCCGGTCTACGGCAAGATGAACTGGAAGGGCCAGCGCATCCTGCACAACGACGTCTACGTGCCCATCGTGGCCGGCCTGACCGTCGAGCAGCTGGCCTGGGGCGAGAAGTTCCTGGCCTTCGCGCCCACCGTCGGCGTCGGCGTCGGCATGCGCATCTTCCAGGGCGACAACGGGGCCATCCGCATCGAGCTTCGGGACGACGTGCTGGTCGAGCAGCGCAAGCAGTCGGGCACCACGAAGATCAAGCAGAACGTCGGCCTCCACGTCGGCTTCAGCCGCCTCGGGGAGAAGAAGTGAGCTGGCTCTGCCTGCTCGCCGCGCTGGTCCTGCCCGCCCAGGCCGGACGCACCGGTCGGAGCGAGAAGAAGGACACGCCCGTGGAGGTGGTCGAGGAGGCCCCCTACACGGACGAGGAGCGCGCGGAGGTCTTCCAGGCCTTCACTGACGCCATCACCAAGAGTGACGAGGGCGCGGCGCTCGAGGCCCTGGCGGACATCGTCGAGGACCCCGAAAAGGAGGCCTTCCACGGCATGGCCTATGCCTCCATGGGTGCCCTGCTGCGCAAGCGAGAGTACCCCTACGGGGCGCTGGCCGTCTGGGCCAAGGCCATCGAGCTGGACCCCGACAACTCGGGCCAGGTGGTCAAGCCAGCGCTCGAGGTCGCGGACGAGATCGGCGACACCGCCTTCCTCGAGCAGGTCTTCGCCGCCAACGTCGGCCTGGACGTGGACGCCGCCGAGCGAGCCCGGCTGGCCTACCTGGCCGCCCGCGGGGCCTACGCCAAGGGCAGCCTGGTCACCACGCTGGCCGTGCTCTCGCTGATCCCCAAGGACGACCCGAACTTCGGCAA
>CALGIB010000978.1 GCA_937915955.1 uncultured Pseudomonadota bacterium | reverse complement strand
GCGACTGGATGGCCCAGTGGCGCTTCTTCTCCTACGTCTCGGTGCCCCTCTTCATCCTCCTGGGGCTGGGCCTGGCGGGCCTGGTCGAGGCGCTGCCGGGCGGGGACACGCCGCGCTGGCGAGCGGCCTGGCTGGCTCCCATCGTCGTCGCGCTGCTGGCGCCGAACATCTGGCAGAGCTCGCACGCCGCGCCCTCTCCCGAGACCAGCGTCTCGGACGTCTACAAGCGCGTGCAGTACATGCAGTGGGTCGCGAGGCGGCTGCACATCGACGAGCGCATCACGCTCTTCGACGTCGACATGGGCGCACACATGTTCTACACGGACTGGCGCATCGTGGACGTGGCAGGGCTGGTGGACGTGCCGATGGCGCGGCACGTCTACCAGAAGGACTTCATCGCCGAGTGGGTGCTCGAGGAGAACGCGCCCCACTTCGCGCACCAGCACGGCGGCTGGGCCAGCAAGACCAAGATCAAGAACCAGCCCGCCTGGAAGCAGGGCTACTTCGAGATCCCTGGCTACCCCACGGGCAGGCGGGCGATGCACGTCGGCAACTTCATCCGCAAGGACATCTTCATCCGGGACGAGCTCGAGGGCGTCAGCCAGCGGCGCCGCAAGCTCGAGGGCGACCTCTGGTTCGAGGGCTGGGACGTCCCGGCCCCCCAGGTCCCCGTCGAGGGCCAGCTCTTCGTCGAGTACTGGCTGCGCGCCGGCTACCGCGAGGACGGCGTGCGCGCCTACGTCATCCTGGACGACGGCCAGGGCCACCGCCAGGTCAGCGCGCTGCCCGCGGCCTACGACTGGTACGCCGTGGACGACTGGAAGAGCTCCGAGCACATCCGGAACCGCTACGACTTCGACCTGTCGCCGGACC
The DNA here is from genome assembly GCA_937915955.1 of uncultured Pseudomonadota bacterium. GTDB lineage: Bacteria > Myxococcota_A > UBA796 > UBA796 > CAJQPC01 > JAAESX01. The sequence continues at coordinate 10,622 of CALGIB010000978.1, read as the reverse complement.
TGCCCGAGGGCACCTACGACCTGGGCTTCCTGTTCATCGACACCGAGTCCGGCGCGGTCCTGGCTCCGCTCGAGGCGGACGAGGCCGAGCCCCGCTACGCCCAGGGCGCGATCTGGTTCGAGGGTGCTGTGGCGCTGGTGTCCCGGGACACCGCGCACGCCCTGGCCGAGGACGTGTTCTCGCGCTCGCTCGAACAGCTGGCAGGCGGGGACTGCCCGGCCGGCCTCGAGTCCTGGCGCAAGGCGCGCTACCACGTATGGAAGGACATGGCCTGGCACGACCAGCGCCGGGACCAGGTCGCCACGGCGGCCGCCGAGTGCTGGGTGGCCCAGTCGCGGGACGTCTCGTTGACCGAGGCCGAGCGCGTCGAGCTGCTCCGCCAGGCCCGCGAGCAGGACCACCACAGCCAGGTCGTCCTGGACGCCTGCGAGCCGCTGGCCGCGGAGCTCGACCGCCGCGGCGATCTGGCCGCGGCCGAGCAGGACTGGGAGGCCGCCTACGCCGCCTGGCGCGACGCGATGTGGTTGGACCCCACGCTGAGCTGGACCCGGCGCAAGGCCGAGGACGCGCGCGACCGCCGCCTCGGCATCGAGAGCAAGGTCCGCGATGGCCGGACCAGCGGGGTCAAGAAGGACGCGGAGCCCGACGAGGAGGAGGAGGACGAGCCCCGCGGCGACTGAGCCTCGCTCAGTCGGGGCTGCCCTGCTTCACGATGACGAACTCGACCCGCCGGTTGTTGGCCTTGCCGTCGGCGGTCTCGTTCGAGTCGATCGGCACCGCCTCGCCGTAGCCCTGGGCAAGCATGCGGCTGCTCTCGACGCCCTTGCCGGCCAGGTACTTGGCGACGGCCTCGGCGCGGGCCTGGCTGAGGTTCAGGTTCGAGGCGTCGCTGCCGTCGTTGTCGGTGTGGCCGGCGACCTCGATCAGGGTGATGTCGGGGTTGGCCAGCAGCACCTCGGCCACCTCGTTCAGGATGGGGTAGCTGACGGACTTGATCGTCGACTTGCCGGTCCGGAAGTAGACCTTGTCGACGATGACGATGCTCTCCTTGGTCACGATGACCTTGGTCGGGCAGCCGTTGCTGCGGCCGGGGTCGGCCTGCTCGGAGATCGGCTTGTCCGGGCACTCGTCGCGGAAGTCGGGCACCCGGTCGCCGTCGCTGTCGGGGCAGCCTGACGTGGCCAGCGGGCCGGGCTCCTGGGGGCACTGGTCCATGTCGTCGACGATGCCGTCGCTGTCCGCGTCGGGGCAGCCGTTGAGCTCGGGCAGGCCGGGGACCAGCGGGCAGTCGTCGCCGCCGTCGGGCACGCCGTCGCCGTCGTTGTCAGGGTCGGGGCAGCCGTCTTCGTCCTGGAAGCCGTCCAGGTCCTCGGCCGAGATCGGGCACTCGTCCTCGAGGTCGGGCAGGCCGTCACCGTCGTTGTCCAGGTCCGGGCAGCCGTCGGTGTCCTTGAATCCGTCGAAGTCCTCGGGCACCTCGATGCAGCGGTCCACGTCGTCGGTCAGGCCGTCGCCGTCGGTGTCGCCGGGCCCGCCCGCGCCGCTGTAGCCCAGGGCCAGGCCGAGGCGGTAGTCGGGGGCGCCGACGCCGGCGAGCAAGCCCGTGCCGAGGCCCACCAGCGCGCTGAAGCCGCTCTCGTGGCGGTAGCCGCCGTAGACATGGCCCTCGATCGGGTTCTTGTTCCAGGCCGTGCCGCCCGAGAGCGTGACCCGGGAGGTCAGCTCGGCGCCGACCAGGATGTCCTCCTGGACCTGGTAGTCCAGGCCCGCGCCGGCCTCGAAGCTGGTGCCGAAGTCCAGGCCCTCGAAGCTGGCCTTGGGGCCGAAGTCCATGCCGAGGTTGACGCGGTAGCCCAGCTTGCTGGCCGCCGCGGAGCCACCCAGGACGCCGGTCAGCCCGCCGCCGATGGTCTCGCGCGAGGTGAAGGCGTCCGCGTTCCGGCCCGTCGGCAGGATGATTCGGGGCTTCACCGCCAGGCCCAGGCTGTCGGCGCTGTCGCCGAAGCTGGCGACGGGGATCAGGCCGGCCAGGGTCAGATCGCCCATCGCGAACTGGCTCTGGCCGTTGACGACGACCGCCGGGTAGAGCGGCAGCTCCAGGTCCAGCCGGGCGACCTCCTTGATCGTGTAGCCCCCCTGGAGTCGGAAGCTGAGCTGCCGGCTGACCACGCTCTCCTCGGTGCCGTCCTCGAAGCGCAGGACCAGCGGATCGTCGGCGTAGACCAGGCCCAGCGTCGCGTAGTAGCGGCCATCCTCACCGAGGGTAGGGTGGGCCAGCTGGAAGCCGCCCTGGCGATCCAGCGCGCTCCCGGAGAACGCGAAGGTGTCCGCGTCCTGAGCAAGTGCGAGCCCGGAGAGGGCCAGGATCAGCGACATCGTTCCTCCTCAGCTGATGAGGCCGGGAGTCTATCTCGGGCGCTGCGTCGAGGGCTTGCTCACCGGCTACAGGGCCAGGGGGGTGTCCTCGACGAGCGTGGCCTTCTTGTCCGCCGTGGCCTTCGTGCTGACCTCGCGGATGGTGTCGTTGGTCCAGACCTCCAGCGCCGCCGCGTCCATCGGCTGCGAGGTGACCAGGACCTCGTGGGCGACCTCGCACTTCTTGGCCAGCGGGTACTCCCAGGCGGCCAGGGCCGCGCCCTCGATGCTCGCGGCGATCTGGTCGGGCCACATCGTGCCGCCCTCGAGCGCCTCGCCCGCGTGCACGTTGACGTGGACGCCCTTCTTGCAGGTGCCGGTCTCGACCACGACGACGCCCCAGTGGAGCCCGTCGTCCCGGAGCACGTCCTTGTAGCGGACGGCGACCAGAGCGTCGGACTCGGCGGTGGCGCCCAGGCTGGTCAGGGTGGTGCGGGCCTGCTCGACGGCGCGCCAGGGCAGGGTGGGGGCCGCGGCGACGATGGCGCTGACGGCCAACGCCGTGGTCTCGGCGTCCTGGCCGTTCAGGGAGCCGACCTGGGCGGCGTCCGCGAAGGCGTTGACGACGTAGGTCAGCTCCTCGGCGTCGGTGATGGCGCCGAGCTGCTCGGTCAGGAAGGGCACCGCGTCCTTGCCCAGGTTGCGGCTGTAGACCTCGAGCACTCCGAAGAAGCGCGTGCGGTCGTCGCCGCCGGCCTCGACCTCGGCCTGGAGCAGGGCCTGGATGGAGGGGCTCCGGCACTCGGCCAGGCTGCGGTACCAGCGGTCGGTCCAGAAGCTCTGGCCCATGCTGGTGGCGGTGTTGCTCAGGAAGCCGGCGACCTGCTCGTTGGCGTTGCAGGCTGCGCCCAGAGCGGCGACGGTGCGCGAGCGCTCGTCGGACTGCAGGCTGTCGATCCAGGTCCGGACCTCGGCCTCGGCGCCGACGCCGATGGCGCTGATGACCAGGGCGTCGCCGCCCTCGCCCGAGAGCACCCGCCCGAAGGCCGGGGCCGCCTGCTTCTTCGCGCGGGCCGCGTCACAGCTGGCCAGGGCCTGGTAGGCCGCCGGGACCCCGGTGGGGCTGGCCTCGGCCAGGGCCTTCTCGAGCTCCTTGGCGTTGCAGTCCTGGGCCTGTGCGGGGGCGGCGAGGGCGACGAGCAGCGTGAGCATGTTCTTCCTTTCGGGTTGCGGCGTCCGCTAACCCCCCGCGCACGCAGGCATCAAGACGCCGGAGCGCCGGTTAGCCTTCCCGGATGAACGAAGACCGCCTGGAGCGAGCCGAGAAGCTGGTCAAGCTGGGGCTGGGGGTGAACGCCAGCCTCACGGTCGTGAACCTGCTCGTGCTCTTCGTGCTGCTGGTGTTCGTCATCAACGAGCCCGCCGAGGTCAAGGGTGTGGACCCGCTCGAGGCCCAGGAGCTGGCGCTCGAGGAGAGCGACCCCAAGGCCGAGCTGAGGGACTTCTTCATGCGGACCAGCGACCTGCTGGACCGCGCCGCGCGCAAGAACGGCACCAACCCGGCCGAGATCCTGCCCACCGTGCAGGAGATCGAGGACGCCTGCGAGACGCGCACGATCCACAGCGACGAGTCGCAGGCGGTGCTGCAGAGGCTGCGCGAGGGCTACGACTACTACGACCTGGACTGGCCGCTGGTGATGCCACAGCGCTAGCTAGCCCAGCTCGAAGTCCAGGAACTCGAAGCCCGGGGCGACCACGCAGCCCACCAGCGCGTAGCCGGCCCTGCCTGGCAGGCACTCGGCGGCCTGCCAGCGACCACCGGGCACGGTGGCCTGGAACTGCTGCTCCCGATCCTGGCCCAGCAGGACCTCCACCCCGCCCTCGATCTCCAGCCGCACCGGGTCGCCCTGGTGGTGCATCCAGACCTCGTCGCTGCGCACGCGGTGGGTGGCCGAGCGGGCCCCCGTCGGCAGCAGGAAGAGGATCGCCGTGACCGCCGCCCGCTCACCTCCGTAGCTGTGGGGCAGAGCCTGGGCGGCCAGCCGCAGGCCTGATCGGAAGGTCTCCCGGTAGAAGCCGCCCTCGGGGTGAGGCGACAGCTTCAAGTCCTCGATCAGCTGTCGCGCGCGCTCGTTCACAGGCCTCTCCCGGTGTCTGCTGGAGAGGTTACGCAATCGGCCCCAACGTGCTCATCTTGGAGTGATTCATGAAGGCTCCCATCCGCGTCGCCGTCACCGGCGCTGCAGGCAACATCGGCTACGCGCTGCTCTTCCGCCTCGCCTCGGGCGACTGCTACGGCAAGGACCAGCCGGTCATCCTGCAGCTCCTCGAGATCACGCCGGCGCTCACGGCGCTCGAGGGCGTGGTCATGGAGCTCGACGACTGCGCCTTCCCGCTGCTGCACGGCGTCGAGATCAGCGACGACCCCAGCGTCGCGTTCAGGGGCACCAACCAGGCCTTCCTCGTCGGCGCGCGCCCTCGCGGCCCCGGCATGGACCGCGCCGACCTGCTCAAGGCCAACGGCCCCATCTTCATCGGCCAGGGCAAGGCGCTCAACGATCACGCCGCGGACGACGTCCAGGCCCTGGTCGTCGGCAACCCCGCCAACACCAACGCCCTGATCGCGCTGCACGCCGCGCCGGACCTGCCCAAGGACCGCATCCACGCGATGACGCGGCTGGACGAGAACCGGGCCAAGAGCCAGATCGCCAGCAAGCTGGGTGTCACCGCGGGCAGCGTCACGAACATGGCCATCTGGGGCAACCACTCCAACACGATGTTCCCCGACTACTTCCACGCGAAGGTCGACGGCGTGCTGGCCACCGATCGCGTCGATCAGGCCTGGTGGGCCGAGCACTTCATGAAGACCGTGCCCACCCGCGGTGGCGCCATCATCCAGGCCCGGGGCGCGTCCTCGGCCGCCAGCGCGGCCAACGCGGCCATCGATCACATGGCCACGCTCTGGAACGGCACGGCGCCGGGCGAGATCGCCAGCGTCGGGCTCTACAGCACGGGCGAGCACTACGGCTTGCCCGAGGACATCGTCTACTCGGTGCCCTGCACGGTGACGGACCGCAAGGTGACCCCCGTCGCTGGCCTCGAGCACGGCGCGTGGGCGCAGAGCATGATCGCGGCCTCGGCCGAGGACCTGGTCGGCGAGCGCGCTGCGGTGAGCGATCTGCTGGGCTAGGCAGATCCCGATGTAGGACAGGCCGGTGCGACAAGGGGATCGCAGCGCCTCGAAGATCCCCTGTGGACCGGCCTCCTCTGTGGCATAGTTCTTGCCTGAGAGCGCCTTGACGGCGCCGCCCTCGTTCGAGACGCTGCGGGCGCCCAGGCCACATCTTCGAAGGACTCCCCATGAAGCGCACCCTCGTCGCATCCTTCTCGTTCATGGCGCTCGTCGCCTGCTCGGACAACACCATCCACAGCCTGGGGGACGGCAGCGGCGCCAACGGCCCGCAGATCCTGGTGGAGCCGGATCAGCTCGACTTCGGCGAGGCCGCGCGGGACGAGTGGATGACCAAGGTCTTCACGGTCACCAACATCGGCGAGGAGGAGCTGCACGTCTCCGACATCCACATCGGGACCCAGGACGACGGCTTCTACCTGGGCGAGGAGGCCTACGACTTTGTGCTGCCGGCCGGGGCCAGCCAGGAGGTCGTGGTCGACTGGACGCCCTTCGGCGTGGACCAGAAGAACAACGTCATCGTCGAGAGCAACGACCCCGACGTCGCCAAGGCCGTCGTGGAGCTGCGGGGCCAGGGCCTGGTGCCCGAGCTGAAGATCGCGCCCAGCCCCTACGACTTCGGCGACACCTACGTCGGCTGCGCCCACGAGGGCGACATGACGCTGACGAACGTCGGCAGCGACAGCCTCGAGGTGCAGTTCATCGACGTCTTCAACGGCGGCCAGTTCACCGTCGAGAACCCCACGGCGCTGCCCGTGACCCTGGCCCCCGGCGACAGCATCCCCCTGTACGTCGACTTCGATCCCGACGAGGACATCGAGTACGAGGGCGAGATCGTCGTCACCTCGACCGAGCCCGCGGGCACCCGCACGGCCGTCCAGACGGGCGCGGGTCTCTACACCGCCGAGTACAAGGAGAAATGGGAGGTCCCCTTCGATCCGCCCAGCGACATCATGTTCCTGGTCGACCAGTCCTGCTCGATGGACGATGACCAGGCCACGCTGGCCGCGAACTTCAGCTACTTCATCAGCAACCTGAACACCTACACGACGGACTGGCAGATCATCGTCGTCAACGACGACGACGGCTGCACGAACAGCGGCATCCTGAGCCCCGGGGCCAGCCAGTACGCCGACCGCTTCTCGGCGGCCGTGTCCAAGGGTGGCGGCAACTACACCGAGTCCCTGCTGACCCCCGCGGCCTACGCCACGCGCAAGACCAGCTCGGGTCAGTGCAACAGCGGCTTCATGCGCGCTGGCGCCTTGCTGCACATCATCACGGTCAGCGACGAGCCCGAGCAGTCCCAGTGGTACGGCCCCGACTACTACTCGTGGTCCTCGGCCGTGACCGAGATGATCGCCAACAAGGGCTCGGCCAGCCTGGTCAAGGTCTCGGCCATCGTCGGCGACTACCCCAGCGGCTGCGGCTCCGCGGACGCGGGCACTGGCTACTACGAGGCGGCCAACTACACCGGCGGCGAGTTCCTGAGCATCTGCGCCAGCAAGTGGGACGGCTACATGAGCAGCCTGGCCAAGGCCAGCATCAGCCAGGACACCTACGAGCTGAAGGCCACCCCGGTCGAGTCCACGCTGGTGGTCCTCGTCAACGACGTCGAGCGCGGCGGCGGCTGGCACTTCGACGCCACCAGCAACTCGGTGGTCATCGAGACCGACGTGCCCGAGGGCGGCGACGTGGTCAAGATCAGCTACGCTGGCCTGGCCAACTGCGACTGAGGTCCTCGCCCCTCCGCTGAACCGAGAGCCCCGGCCCCCCCCCCCGGGGCTCTCTCGCGTGTGAGACGGCTGAGGGGTTCGGCTCACGGAGGCGTTGGGTATTCCTCGGCATCCACTCGGAGCCCTCATGCGTCCCCTGTTCCTTGGCACGTCCGCCCTGATCGCTCTCGCCCTCACCGCCTGCCACGGCGCCAAGGATGACACCGGCCAGGACGCCGTGGACTCCGTGGACTCGGGCACCACCGACTCCGAGGTCCAGGCGGCGGACTGCACCTTCGTCTCTATCCAGCCGTTGGTCACCAGCTGGAGCGGCGGCGACGAGGTCACGGTCACGCTGGACTGCGCCAGGCCCAGGACCACCGGGCTCGTGCTCATCGCCCACGACGGCGAGGGCAACATGACGGACTACAAGGCCACGGTGGAGGGCAGCACGCTGACCGCCGTGTTCACCACGACCGCGCGGACCAGCACCGGGCCTCAGGGCTTCGACGTCGAGGTGGACGGCGAGGTCGTAGAGGGCGACCTGCTGCGCTACCGTCTGGACCCCGACGAGCTCAGTCAGGGCGTGGACGCCAACGCGGCGCCGGCCAGCCTGGGCTTCGGCCTGTCCAGCCTCAGCCTGTACAGCCGCAACGCGGCGGGTCGGAGCCTGGTCGTCGGCAGCAACGATGGCAGCGTCGTGGTGGGCAGCCACGACGAGGCCACCGGCTGGGAGGGTGACGTCGTGGACGCCAGCCCGAGCTTCGCGGGGCCCGCTTCCACGTCCGTCAACAAGGAGACTGGCGCCCAGACGCTGATGGTCCCGCTCGTCGATGAGGACGGTGACCGGTTCCAGTTCCTGATGGCCTCGGACGACGGCAAGAGCCGCCGCACGGAGTTCATCGTGCTGGACTTCGACTACGCGCCCAGCGGTGGCTACCGGGTCGCGAGCGGCAACCTTGTGCTGGACAGCAAGGACGAGCTCTCCACCTACGACGTCGTGCTGCTCGGTGACTGGAGCAAGGAATCGGGGGCCCCGCTGGTCTCGCTGTCCTTCGCGCCCGGCAAGGACGGCGTCGGCACCTGGACGAAGAACTGGGCGGCCAGCGAGAGCTCGCAGGTCCTGCACGTCAGCCCGCCGATGACCCTGTCGGACGGGACCGAGGCCGTGCTCGTGGTCAGCGAGGGCAGCGTGGATGGCCTGGTCGCGACCTGGCTGAGCACCGCGGGCGGCAAGACGCTCGCCTCCCAGACGCTGAAGGAGCTGACCAGCGCTCCGCTGGCCATCAGCTCGACCCCGGTCACGCAGGAGAAGGGCGACACTCTGGCGGTGAGCCTGCTGGACGAGGACGGCGCGCTGTACCTCCTCCAGGCGGGCCCCGACCCCAGCCAGGACATCGGCGTGCAGGCCCTGGCCCTGGGCAACCCGCTCATCGCGCGGGCCATCAAGGCCGAGGTCCGGCGGCTGGTGGACGCGACGCAGAGCCCGAGCTGGCGCAAGGGGGGCGGCTTCCGGAACCTCGAGCCTGGCACCACCATCTACTTTCCGCCGCTCCAGGCCCGCAGCACCGACGGCGGAGACCTTCACGTCGCGCTGAGCGCTCCCATGGACCGCGGCTTCGGCACGGGCCCGGACGAGAGCCTGCTGGTGGCGAGCTGGCTGGCCGGCGAGGGCACCGTGGACCTGAGCGCAGTGCCCGACGCCGTCGAGCAGGTCGCTGTCGGTGGCCGGAGCGTCCTGAGCGGTGGCGCCGGCGAGAAGCTGACTGGCTCGCCGGTGATCTTCAACCGCACGGCCACGGGCACCTTCGAGCTAGGCGCCCTCACGGGCAAGGGCACCGCCGAGGTCGTCCTGGCGGGCGACGGCGGCTGGACGGTGGTGAGCCGCGGCGGACAGGTCGTGGTGGTCACCCCCGATGGACAGGAGCTGACCGACCTGCCCATCGATCCCATGGCGGGCATCCAGGCCTATCGGGTGCCGAGCTTCCGCAAGGTGGGAGAGATCTGCGTGCTGAGCGGGCTGCTGCGGACCAAGGGCTCGGACGGCGCCTACACGCTGAAGCCAGGCCTGCTGACGGTGGGGGCCGAGGGCGTCGGCGCCGCCGCGTTCAAGGACGAGACCCTGGCCAGCTGCGAGCTGTCGCGGGACGAGGGCGCGGACAAGACGGTGTTCTGCACGAGCGACAACGGCGACGGCAGCTTCGGCGTCGGGCTGGGCCTGGTCACCGAGGACCAGCTGCCGGATGCCGGCGAGGAGCTCAGCATCGACCTGGGCTACGCGGCCTGGCCGACCAGCTCGGGCGAGGACCTGGCGGGCCTGCCGTCGGCCTGGCGCTCGGGCAACCGCGCCAGCTGGGGCGTCGACTCCGTCAGCATCACGTTGCTGGGCTCGCTGGGCGGTGAGGCGGTCGGCCCCGATCTCGTCGCGGTCCTGCCCTACGAGAGCGATCTGGGCTGCCCGGTGGCGACCTGGTTCGTGCCGGGCGCGTCGACGGACGCCGCCAAGAACCTCGCGGCGGCGGTGCTCGTGTCCTCTTCGAACGAGAGCGACTGCTCGGATCTGGCGGTGCCCGAGGCGGCCATTGACCTCTCGGGCGAGGGCCAGGGCACGGTGCTGATGTCCCAGCCCTCGAGCATCGAGGGCGCCCGCGAGCTGTTCGAGATGGTCTGGGACGGCTCCGACCTGCTGGCCCTGCCGACGATCACCGTGCCCGAGTGGACCAGCCTGGAGGTCGGGGACTTCGACGGCGACGGCCTCGAGGAGCTGCTCGTGCAGCTCGGCGCCGAGCCTGACGCCGACGGCACGAACGCCGACGGTCTCTCAGGCCTGATGTTCCGGAGCGGGGGCCTCCGGCACCTGTCCCCCGAGATCCGCCAGGAGGTCACCGGTGTCAAGAACGCCGGCGCGGTGGCGCCCCCGGGGGACGGCGAGACGGTGGTCGGCAGCGTCTACGAGCTGAGCGACACGGACATGGACGTGCTGCTCGTGAGCGGTACGGCGAGCCGCGAGGTGCGCCAGGGCAACTACTGGAGCATCGGAGTGGGCAGCCAGCCCCCGCCGGTGGTGCTCAGCAGCTGGGGCGCGGTGCTGGAGTAGCTCAGCCTCGCAGCGCCGAGAAGGCCGCGATGGTGGCCTCGACGCCGGCGTCGTCCACGTCCAGGTGGGTGACCAGGCGCATCGTGTCGGCCGAGACGGCCAGGCCGGCGACGCCCGCCTCGTTCAGGCTCGCCTCGGCCCGCTCGGCGGCGGGCACGGTCACGTAGACCATGTTGGTCTCGGGCGCGGCGCAGCCGTAGCCGAGCGCGCTGAGGCCCTGGAACAGGCGCCGGGCGCGAGCGTGGTCCTGCTCGAGGCGCTCGATGTG
>CALGIB010000977.1 GCA_937915955.1 uncultured Pseudomonadota bacterium | reverse complement strand
CTCCAGGGCGTGGGCGTCCTCCGCGCTCTGGACCGAGACGGCCTTGGCGAAGAGCTTCGAGCTCAGGGTGAACTTGCGCGCGTTGGGGTTGGGCGTGTCCTCGCTGCTGGTGACCTTCACGCCGCTGGGCGCGGCCGCGGCGGGCTGGGCGGTGACCGGGGCCTCCTTGGCGGAGGCCTCCTTGGCGGGCGCCGCCTTGGCCGCAGGCGCCTCCTTGGCGGGGGCCTTCTTCGCAGGCGCCTTCTTGGCGGGGGCCTTCTTCGCAGGCGCCTTCTTGGCGGCCGGCTTCTTGGCGGGAGCCTCAGCGGCGGGGGCCTGCTTGGCCTCCGCGACCTGAGGCTCCGCGACGGGGGCCGGATCCGGCTCGTGGTCGTGGCTGTGACCGTGGTCATGGCTGTGGCCGTGCCCGCGATCGTCGTCCTGTCGCGGAGGCGGCGCCGAAGGCACCGGGCGCGTCGGCCGCGGGGGCTTGGAGTGGCTCGGGGCGGGCTGGTCCCGCCCGCCGCCGGTGACGGCTCCGACGAGCTTCTTGATGATTCGAAGGGGCAGCTTGGCCAGCTTGGTGATCACGTCAACGCCTCCTGAAGGGCCGCTTGGGTCTTCTTGGAAGATCCGATGAAGATCCTTGCACCGACAATCGCCACGGGGCGCTGGAGCAAGGTGTCGTGTTCGAGGATCAGGGCGCGAAGGTCCTGCTCGGTGGGGCTGCTCTCGTGCAGGCCGAGCTCGCGGTACTTGCGCGCTCGACGGGACAGCAGGGGGGCATAGCCGCCCGCCAGATCGGCCATGGCGTCCAGCTGGGAGGGCTGGAGAGGCTGCGCGCGGATCTCCTGGCGCGGCAGATCGTCGGGCAGCTGACCGAGGATGCCTCGGCAGGTGTCGCAGGTGCCGAGGTGCCAGATCATGCGCACGGGGCCTCCGGGGTCGGTCAGGGCTCCTTGCCGTCTAACGTCTTGCGGCGTCAAGTCGGCTGGAGTACGGCTGCAGGTGCTCTCGATTCTCGCTCTCTGCGGCCTCGCCCAGGCTCTCCAGCCGCCCGCTCACGCGGACGAGGGGCCGCTCGTCGAGCTCTCGGCCCAGGCCCTCGCCCCCACGCTGCCGCTGCCCGAGGCGACGCTGGCGGCGCTCCGAGGTCGCTCCCACAGCAAGGCCGTGGCGGGCCTGAAGGGCACCTCGACCCAGGACCTGCGCGGCGATCAGGTCGGAGATCACGCCTTCCTGCTGGCCTGGTCCCTGCTTCGCGCCGGACAGGCCAGCGAGGCCGTGCCCCTGCTCGAGCTCGTGGCCTCCGCCGAGCACGTGCCCCAGGCCTACCTCCAGCTGACCCGAGCCGAGATCCTCGTCGCGGACGACCGCCCGACCGAGGCCGCCGTCGCCCTCGATGGCTTCCCCGAGTCCAGCCGCCTCTGGTCCCGGGCCATGCTCGTGCGCGCCTCGGCCCTCCACGACGTCGGCGCGACCTCGGACGCCCGAGCCATCTACGAGGCCTTGGTGGCCCGCCCGGATCCGGCCGAGGGCAGCGACATCGCGCTCCAGGCCCTTGCTGGGCTCTCGGGCAAGGGCAGCGACGCCAGCTACGCCTACGAGCGCCGGCTCTGGGCGGCCTACCCCCGCAGTCAGGCCGGGGTCCGCGCCGCCGCCAACCTCAAGGCCTACGGCCCCTTCGCCACCTGGCAGCAGGTGGCCCTGCGTGGCGACCGGCTCATGGACGCCAGCCGCTGGCAGGAGGTGGTCGATCTGCTCGCGCGCAGCTCGTCGGAGGTCCCCCTCGAGGGCTCCCCCGAGGCCTGCATGTACTGGTACGCCCAGGGCCGATCGCTGTTCAAGCTCAACCGCGTCACCGAGGCCGCCAGCGTCCTGGTGCCGGCCGGTCAGAGGTGCGTCGGGCACGACGACGACCGGGGCGCCAAAGCGCTCTACCTGGCGGGCAAGAGCAACGAGCGCAAGAAGGCCTGGGCCGAGGCGGCCAAGAACTACCAGTCCCTGGCCGAGCTCTACCCCGCGCACTCGATGGCCGACGACGGGCTGGCACTGGCGGGCATCGCGCTGCAGGAGGCGGGCGATCTGCCTGGCGCTCGCGAGCTCTGGAGCCTCCAGGTCCGCAGCTTCCCCGAGGGGGACCTGGCGGGCGAGGGCTACTGGCGGTTGGCCTGGGGCGCCTGGCTCGAGGGGGACACCACGGGCGCGATCGGCTGGGCCGAGGAGGCGGTCGCCCGAGTCCCGCTCCAGGTCGACGCCCGGCACGTCCGAGCGGCTCGGTACTGGGCCGCGAGGTGGCGGGCCTGGCCGGACGTCGAGCAGCCCCAGGCTCTGGTCGAGGACGAGGCCGTCCGCGCCGAGGCCGCCGATCTGTTCGAGGACCTCTGCCGGGACGCGCCCTTCAGCTACTACGGTCAGCTGGCCGCCGCGCGCCTGAAGCTGCTCGACCCCGCCCGCTACGCCGCGCTCCAGCGCCCGGTCATCCAGGGCGGCGAGGCCTGGAGCGTGCGCCAGGCCTTCGTCGACGATCCGGAGGTGGCCTCGGCCCTGCAGCTCTTTCGGCTGGGCCTGCACAAGGAAGCCCTGAGCGAGCTGAGCGAGGTCGGGATGGAGGCGATGAGCCCCGCCGAGGCGGGGCTCGTCATCGAGCAGCGCTGGCAGGCCGGCGACTGGCTGCTCGCCCACGACGCCTACCGCAACTACCTGGTCGATCACCCGCCCGAGCTCCTGGGCGCCCAGCGGGACCGGGTCCTGCTGCTGGCCTACCCCGAGAAGTACTGGGCCGAGGTGCAGGCGGTCACGCCCACCTACAGCTGGGATGCGCGCATCTTCCACGGCCTGGTCCGCGAGGAGAGCAACTTCAACCGGGAGATCGTCAGCCACGCCGGCGCTCGCGGGCTCTCCCAGCTGATGCCCGCCACCGCCCAGGGCGTCGCGCGCTGGCTCGGCGTCACCGTCACCCAGCAGCAACTGCACGATCCCAAGACGAACCTGCAGATTGGCTCGCGCTACTTCGAGTCCCTGATCACGCGCTACGGCGGCGACCCCTACGTGGCGATGGCTGGCTACAACGCGGGCGAGGGCAACGTCGCCAAGTGGATGGAACGCTTCGGGAACGTGCCCGTCGACCAGTGGGTCGAGTCCATCCCGTTTCGCGAGACCCGCAACTACGTGAAGCGGGTCAGCCGCAGCTGGCAGACCTACCACCTCCTCTACGACGAGGGGCCGATGTACCCGGACATGAGCCCCTACATGGAGCAGGCCGTTCCGGGAAAGTGACTCCGGTCACGCGGAGGGGTTAGAAGCGCGGCCATGAGCTCACTCCCTCCCGTTGTCGAGGCCTTCGACGCCCACCAGCGTCGCGCCATCTCGGTCCTGAGCCGAGTCCTGAAGCAGCTCCAGGTGGGCATGAGCGAGGCGGACGCCGACGAGCTCTGCCGCGAGGAGGCTCGCTCCGAGGGCTTCACGGACTGGTTCCACCCGCCCGAGGTCGCCTTCGGCGGGCGCACGCTGGACCAGAAGGTCTGGAGTCGCCCCAGCGGGTCGGCCCGCCTCAAGGCCGGTGATCTGGCGATGGTCGACATCGCCCCGGCCACCGATCAGGCCTACGGCGACATCGGCGCCACCATCTACATGGGCGACGGCGGCGGCGCCCCCGAGCCCGACCTGCTGTCGGTCAGCCGCGAGTGCGTGCGCGGCTGCGTGGGCTACAGCAGCCACCTCAAGACCGTGGGCGAGGTCTTCATCTACGCCCGCGCCTGGGCCGTGAACAACCGCCTGACCTTCGCCAACAGGCGCAGCATCGGGCACCGCCTGATCCCGCTGGACGAGGCCCCCTTCGGCGGCGGCCCCAAGATGGCCCACAGCGCGACCTGGCTGCGACGCCACCAGGTCCACATGCTCAACCCCGACCGCATCGACGGCCTCTGGGCCTTCCGCCCGCACCTCGCCGACGAGCGCAACGGCGCCTCCTTCGAGGAGGCCATCTGGGTCAGCGGCGACCAGATGAAGATCCTGGGGCGCGACAGCCTGGAAGAGGTCGGCGCCTTCTAGCCTACCGATCGGTAGGTCGCCCCTTGACGAGGGCGCCATCCGTGCAAGCTTCAGCCCCATGCCTGAGTCCTCGACCAACAAGCGCGACCTCCGTCGCCTCGCGAAGCTCGCTCGCCCCGAGCTCCCCAGCCTGGTCGGGGGCCTCATCGCGCTGACCCTGTCCTCGGGCATCACGCTGACCTACCCGGTCGTCGTGCAGTACATCGTCGACGGCATCGTCGGCGGCGGCGGCAAGGAGCTCGTGAACCAGGCCACCCTGGTGCTGCTCGGCCTGTTCCTGATCGGCTCCAGCTTCGGCGCGCTGCGGGCCTGGCTGTTCACGGTCGCGGGCGAGCGTGTGGTCGCGAACCTGCGGCGGGCGCTCTACGGCAGCATCGTCCGGCAGGAGATCGCCTTCTTCGACGAGCGCCGCACGGGCGAGCTGACCAACCGGCTCTCGGCGGACACGACCGTGCTCCAGAACACGGTGACGGTGAACGTGAGCATGCTGCTGCGCTTCATCATCCTGGGCGTCGGCGCCATCGGCTTCCTCTTCTATACGAGCTGGCGCCTGACCCTCGTGACACTGGCCATCGTGCCCTTCGTGGCCGTCGGCGCCGGCATCTTCGGGCGCCGCATGCGGGCCCTGTCCCGGGATGTGCAGGACGCGCTGGCCGGCTCGACCGAGGTGGCCGAGGAGACCATCTCGGGTATCCGGACCGTGCGGGCCTTCGCGCGCGAAGGCGCCGAGGAGGAGCGCTATGGCCTGGCGGTCGAAGAGAGCTTTCAGCTGGCCCGGAGCCGGGCCAAGATCATCTCGGTCTTCCGCTGGCTGATCGGCTTCGGGGGCTACGCCGCCATCGGCGTCGTGCTCTGGTACGGCGGCACGCTGCTGGTCGACGGCCTGTTGACCGTGGGCGAGCTGACCAGCTTCCTGCTCTACACATTGACCGTGGCCATGTCCATCGGCGCGCTCTCGGCCCTGTACGAGGACTTCATGAAGGCCCTGGGCGCCAGCGAGCGGGTCTTCCAGCTGCTCGATCGGGCGCCGACCGTCGGCGGGGAGGGCGGGGACCGTCCGGACGACGTGCGCGGCGCCGTTCACCTCTCGGGCGTGGACTTCTCGTACCCGAGCCGCCCTGACCTGGCCGTGCTGAAGGGCATGGATCTGCGCCTGGACCCGGGCGAGGTCGTTGCCCTGGTGGGGCCCTCGGGCTCGGGCAAGAGCACCGTCGCGGCGCTGCTCAGCCGCTTCTACGACCCCCAGGGCGGGACCCTCGAGCTGGACGGCCGGCCCTACACGGAGCTGGACTCGGACTGGCTGCGCGAGCAGATCGGGGTGGTCAGCCAGGAGCCCATTCTGTTCGCCACCAGCATCCGGGACAACATCGGCTACGGCCGCCCGGGCGCCAGCGACGAGCAGATCCAGGCCGCCGCGATCGCCGCGAACGCGCACGGCTTCATCGAGGCCTTCCCCGAGGGCTACGAGACCCGCGTGGGCGAGCGCGGGGTGAAGCTCTCGGGCGGCCAGAAGCAGCGCGTGGCCATCGCGCGAGCGCTGCTGAAGGACCCCCGCGTCCTGGTGCTGGACGAGGCGACCTCGGCCCTGGACGCCGAGAGCGAGCACCTGGTCCAGGAGGCGCTGGACCGCCTGATGGAGGGCCGCACGACCATGGTCATCGCGCACCGCTTGAGCACGGTGAAGCAGGCCGACCGGGTCTGCGTGCTCGAGGGCGGCAAGCTGGTGCAGCAGGGCAGCCACGAGGAGCTGGTCGGGCAGGACGGGCTGTACCGCCGCCTCGTGGAGCGGCAGTTCGAAGCGGCTTAGTCGAGCCGGCCGTCTCGAAGCTCGATCACCCGGTCCGCCTGCGCCAGGAACAGCGGGTCCTGCTCGATCGCGACCACCGTGGCGCCCTCGTCGATGAGCCGATGCAGCAGCCGGCAGAGCTCGGCCACGTCGCGCGGATGCAGGCCCACGCAGGGCTCGTCCAGGATCAGCAGGCGCCGATCCAGCTCGCCTCGTGCCAGGTCCCGGGCCAGGCCCAGCCGCTGGGCCTCGCCCCCGGACAGGGTCGAGGTCCGGCGACCCAGCTGCACGTAGCCGAGCCCGACCTCGTCGATGGCGCGCAGGGTCGGGGCCAGGGTCCGGTGCTCGGCGAAGAGCCTGCGCGCCTCGCTGATGCTCAACTCGAGCAGGCCCAGGGGGCTGTGGCCGCGCCAGCCGACGCGCAGGGTCGCCCGGTCGAAGCGGCGGCCCTCGCAGACCGGGCAGGGCAGCTCGAGCTCGGGCAGGGGGCCCATGTCGACGGCCTGTGTGCCCTGGCCTTTGCAGGCCTCGCAGCGTCCGCCGGGCTGGGCCAGGCTGAAGTGGCCGGCGCCGAAGCCGTTGACCTTGGCCTCGCGCGTGGCCGCCAGCAGCTTGCGCAGCGGGCCCCAAAGGGAGCCCCAGGTGGCCACGTTGCTGCGCGGTCCCCCGATCTTCAGCCCCGGGTCCACCCGCTTGGTGATCAGGTGCTCGTGCCCCCGCAGCCCCACCAGCGGCAGCCCCTCCTCGCCTCGGAGCGCAGGCAGCAGGGTGTCCAGGATCAGCGAGGACTTGCCGGATCCCGAGGCCCCCGTCACGACGGTCAGGCAGCGCAGAGGGACGCGCAGATCGGTCTTCAGGTTCCGGCCGCTGGCGCCCTCGAGCGTCACGTAGCGGCTCGGCTGCCGCGGGCTGTGGGCCGGCGCCCGCTCCCGGCCCGAGAGCCAGCGCCCGGTGAGCGTCTCCGAGGCCAGCAGGCCCTCGGGGCTGCCCTCGTAGACCACGGCGCCG
>CALGIB010000976.1 GCA_937915955.1 uncultured Pseudomonadota bacterium | reverse complement strand
GATCCTCGGGGGGGTGCTCGACCGGCAGGGTCTCAGGGGTCTCGCTCTCGCCAGGGCAGGCAAACAGGCTCAGGAACAGGGGCATCGAGGTCTCCTCGAAACGGGGTTCGGGGAGCTAACGCGTGAGGCGCCGGTAGATCGAGGGCAGGCGGTGGGGCAGCGACGACACGTCGTCGATGACGATGTAGCCGACCTCTCCGTAGATCTCCTCGAGGTAGCGGCTGCCTCGGGGATCGACCGTGATGCAGAAGGGGTGCACGCCGTCGGCGCGGGCCTCGCGGAGGGCCTGGCGTGTGTCCGCGGCGGCGTAGCGATCAAAGTACTGGTCGCAGCCACAGTCCAGGGGGCGCCCGTCGGAGAGCAGCACCAGCAAGCGCGTGCGGGCCGGGTGCTCGAGCAGCTTGGCGCTGGCGTGCCGGATCGCCGCGCCGTCGCGGTTCTCCATCTTCCAGTTCATGCGACCGATGCGCTCGCGGACGGCGTCGTCGTAGGCGTCCTTGAAGTCCTTGGCCAGGTAGAACGCGACGTGCTCCCGGCCGTAGCCCGAGAAGCCGTAGATCGCGCAGGCATCACCGATGGCGTCCACCGCCTCGGCGATCATGACCAGGGCCTCCTTCTCGATCTGGATGATGCGCTTGCCGCCCATGCCCTGGTGGGACTCGTTGGTGGAGCTGCTCATGTCCAGCAGGAAGGCCACGGCGACGTCGCGGCGGTTGCGGAGGTGGCGGGCGTAGATCCGATCGGTGGGGCTGGTCCCCGCGCGCCGGGCGACCTTGGCCTCGATGACGCGCTCCAGGTCCAGCTCGTCGCCGTCGGTCAGCCCCTTGACCCGCCGCAGCTCCTCGGGCCGCAGCGCCTGGAAGCGGCGCCGCAGGTGGCGGATCTCGTCGCCGTACTCGTCCAGCACCCCGGTGACGAAGTCGTGCTGGCCGGCCTGGAGCCGGTGCTCCTTGAGCCGCACCCAGCTGGGCTTGTAGTCCCCGATCGGGTCGTCCCACTCCTTGTAGTGGAAGACCTTCGCGTCCGGGTCCTCCTCGAGCTCGAGCGGCCCCTCGAAGCGAGGGCGCATCGGCGTCGGGGGCAGATCCGAGCGCTCCTCCTCGCCCTCCTCGACCAGCCCCCCCTCGGGCGCCGGCATGCGCTCGAGGAAGGCGATCATCTCCTCGTACGAGCGGTCCTCGGTGCGGCCCTGCTCGTGCTGCTTCATGGCCTTGCGGATCTCGGAGATCGCGGCCTCGATGCCCTCCTCCTCCATGGCCTCGCGCACGCCCCGGGCCGAGTCGTCCTGCTCGCGCATGCGCGCGTCCATCTCGTCCGGGCGGATGCCGGTCCCGAGCGTGGACGACTCCAGGCCTCGGTAGGCCCCCTCGGGGGTCTCGCCTTGACCCTGCCCGCCGCCCTCGGGCGTGCGACCGCTGCGACCGCTGCCGCCCTTGCTCGCGGGTCTGCCCTTCTTGTCGCTCTCCTGGACCTTGCGCAGCAGACCGTCGGCGATGGGGTAGAGGCTCGGGAGCAGCCGGGCCACCTCGAGCACGCTGGTGTCCTGGCTCAGCAAGGGCTCGATCAGCGCCCAGGCCTGCTGGACGGTGTCCCCGAGGCGCTCGTCCTCGGCCGCGGTGACGCCCCAGGTGCGCTGGAGCAGGGACTCGACCAGAGACTCGACCGGGGCCAGGTCTTCGAGCGCCGGCCGCTCGGCCAGGTCCTCGGGCCTGACCTCGGCCAGGTCCCGCTTCAGGCCCGGGTAGTGCCGGCACATGCTGGCCTCCACGCGGGCGTCCTCGACGACCTGGAAGAGGTCCCTGGCCAGGCTGCGGTTGGGGTAGCCGCGCAGCATCAGCTCGATGTCGGACTCGCCCGGGTGCCGGCGACCCAGGTCCATGTCCAGCTCGCGCAGGTCCAGGTCGAAGGTGCCGAACTCCAGGTAGGCGGCCGTGCGCGCCGTGAGCACACGGTAGAGCGTGAAGTCGCGCTCGTCCCCGTAGCGATCGATGCGCTCGGGCAGGTGGATGTGCCGGCCCTCGGAGAAGGCGCTGACCTTCTGGCCCAGCGGGATGGCCCGCACCTGCACGTCGTCACCGCAGTGTGCGCGGGCGTAGAGCGAGAGCGTGCGCTGGACAGCCTTGAGCGGCAAGCCCAGCGTCAGGCGCTCGAGCTCCCGCTGCGCGGCGTGCGACTGGTTCTTGAGGAAGCTCTCCGCGACCTGCTCGTCGCCCTCGTGCAGATCCAGGCCCGAGCTCAGGAAGCGGGCCAGCGCGGGCCCCTCGAGGCGCTCCATCAGCTCCGGGAGCGTGCGGGCGACCATGCCGGCGGCCTGGGGGCGCTGTTTGACCACGAGGGTCAGCAGCCGCAGGTACTCCCCGCGGGCCTCGGGGGC
>CALGIB010000975.1 GCA_937915955.1 uncultured Pseudomonadota bacterium | reverse complement strand
TCCACCGCCTGGGCCTGAGCTGGGCGGACGCCGAGGGCGCCAAGCACGCCGCCAAGCTGGGGGGTGGCGCCCCCAACCCGCTGCACGCGGCGGTGGTCGAGGACTGGAACGACGAGGAGCTGACCGATCCCGAGATGCTGCCGCCGGCCGCCACGCCCAACCTGGCGCTGCACCAGAAGGGCGACCCCGGCGCGGCCGTGCCCGACCTGCTGCACGCCGAGCTGGTCCCTCTGCTCGCCAGCCTCCGGGCCACCCTCATCGCCATCGAGGACGAGCTGGAGATCGGCATCGACGAGGTCCTCCTGACCGGCGGCAGCGCCAGCCTCCAGGGCCTGGTCCCGCTGCTGTCCAGCGAGCTCGGCGTGCCGGTCCGGCCGCTGTACGTCTCGGCCGAGGCCCAGGCGATGGGGGACCCGGGCCGCTTCGGCCTGGCTCACGCCCTGGGCCTTCGGGCCGCGGGCATGACCGGCGGCCAAGAGCTGCAGTTCCGCAAGGACGAGTTCGCCTTCAAGGGCGACCTGGCCACGATGCGCACCTGGGTCGGCGTCGGCCTGGTCGCGGTGCTGGCCTTCTGCGTGGTCGGCACCGGGCTCTTCGGGCTCCGCTGGGTGCAGTACGGGGCCGAGATCCGCGGCGTCGAGGCCGAGATCGGCCAGGTCGTGCTGGACACCTTCGCGGACGTGCCCGCCGAGCGGGTCGCGGACGCGACGACGGCGAAGAACATCATGCTGGAGAAGACCAGCGAGACGATGGCCAAGGTGGACGCGCTGGGCGGCACCGTCGGCGGCGAGCCCCCCACGCTCACGCTGCTCAAGGAGCTGTCCTCGACGATGCCCGGCCCGGACGAGGCCCGCATCGACGTGAAGGAGATGACGGTCTCGCTCACGGGCGTGAGCATGAAGGCCGAGACCACCGGCTACGAGGCCGCGGCCACCATCGAGAAGGCCCTGCAGAGCAACCGGCGCTTCCACCTGGCCAAGAAGTCGGACGAGAAGAAGCTCGGCGACGGCATCGGCTTCAACCTGTCGATCCCCTTCGACACCGAGGAGGACGGATGAGCGCCGTACGACGCAGGCTCGAGGGCGCCCTCGCGCGCCTGGATGGCGTGATGGACGCCATGTCTCCCCGCGACCGCAAGCTGGCCATCGGCCTGCTGCTCTTCGCCGTGCTCCTCCTCGTGGGCGGCGGCTTCAGCGTGATGAGCTCGACCCTGTCCAGCCTCGAGACCCAGCTCGACGGGCGGCGCGGCGACCTGGTCTACGTGCAGGCGCTGCAGTCCGACTACACCTCGAGCAGTCAGCAGCTGGCCGACATCGAGGAGGACCTCGCCAAGCACAGCGGCACCTCGCTGTCCGCCTTCATGGAGCAGGCGGCCGACAAGGCGGGCATCCGCGACCGGCTGGACAGCGTACGCGAGAACTCGGTCGTCGAGCTGGACAGCCTGGTCCAGAAGAACCACAGCGTCTCGCTGTCCAAGATCACGCTCGAGCAGGCCCTCGACTTCCTCTACGAGATCGAGGCCACCGGCTACCCGCTGCGGGTGACCAACGCGAACTTCAAGGTGGTCAAGGTCAAGGGCGAGAAGGTGCTCAACATGAAGCTCGAGATCGCGGCCTACAGCCTCGTCGAGACGGAGGAGGGGTGATGCTCCAGAAGCTCGTCCTCGGCCTGTTGGCCGTGCTCTGGTCGACCCTGTTCTTCGCGCTGGGCCTGCACCTGACCTTCCCGGGGCAGGCCGCCCGGGACCGCCTCGTCTACGAGGTGGACGCGATGACCCGCGGCTCGATGCAGCTCCAGCTCGCGGACGTCAGCCCCTGGCGTGGCACGGGCCTGAGCCTCAGCGACGCCCGCCTGCTCAGCGTCGAGAAGCCCCGCCGAGGCCAGGAGCCCGCGCCTCCCAGCCTGCTGCTGACGGCCCAGCAGCTGTCCGCCAGGGTCAACCTGCTGTCGCTGCTCAGGGGGACCCCCGCCGCGACCGTGCACGCCGAGCTCTACGGCGGCGACCTGGGCGGCGTGGTCGGCCAGGACGGTGACGCGGTGGTGGTGGACCTGACCGGTCGCGAGCTGGACCTGGGCCTCTACCCCTTCGAGTCCGAGGACTACAGCCTGGATCTCGGCGGGCGGCTGCAGCTGCGGGCCGACCTCGTCTACGACCAGGTCGAGGTCAAGAACAGCGACGGCAAGCTGCGCTTCGAGATCAAGGACCTGAGGCTGGGTGAGGGGAGCAAGGTCATGGGCTTCGAGCTGCCCGCGGCCAACTTCACCGAGGCAGTGCTCAGCTTCGACATCGACAAGGGCAAGGGTCGGGTCAAGAAGGGTCACTTCGTCGGTGACCTGCTCAACCTCGAGATCGAGGGTGACGTCACCTTGTCAGCGCCCGTCCTGAGGAGCCGCCTGGACCTGGACCTGAGCCTGGATGTGCACGACTCGGCGCTGGACTCGATGCTGGGCATGGTGGCCGGCAAGGCCAAGGCCAGCGACGGCGCGTACAAGGCCCAGCTCGGTGGCACCCTCGAGCGCCCCAGCTTCCGCTGGGATGGCGGCAAGCCGTCGGCGCGGACCACCAGCCGGCCCAGCAGCCGTGGAGTCCTGCCGCCGATCGACGAGGACGGACCCCGCAACCCGCCGCCGCCGGTGGACGAGGCGGACGACGAGGCGCGGCGCGGCTCTCGGCAGGACCGCATCCGTGAGCGCCGCGAGCGCCTTCGCACCGAGCGTGAGGGTGAGGCGCAGCGCCCCTCTTCTTCCGCCGACGACGAGGGCGACTTCGAGGACGGTGACTTCGAGGAGGGCGAGTTCGACGAGATCGACTTCGACGAGCCCAACTTCGAGGACTTCGACGAGGGCGACTTCGACGAGGGCGACTTCGAGCCGGCCGCCCCCATCGATCCTTCGGTCGGCGGTCCTGCTGGCGGGGACGAGCGGCTTCGGGGCCTGCCCGAGCCCGAGTACGACGACGTGCCGCCGCCGGACTTCAGCAACGACCGTCGCCCGGGCGAGTGACCCCCGGTCAGTCCTTTGCGGACTTGGCGGCCTGGACTCGGGCCGCCAGACGCTCGAGTCCGGGCACGCTCGCGCCGCGACGCTGCAGGCGCTGGACCCGCATCTCGGCCCGCTCGATCTGGTGGCTCTCGAGCTCGGCCGTGGCCAGGAAGAGCTGGGGCTGATCCAGGCTCGCGTCCCAGCTGTCCGCGAGCTCCATGAGCTCCATGCCCTCGTGGCGGAGCTTCCCGCTCGCCGCGCCCGAGCGCTGGCCGGCGAGGCGCCAGGCGGCCCAGCCCCGCCAGGCCATGATGCGGGGGTCGTCCATGCGGAGGCGCTGGGCCTTGCGCAGGCACTTCTGGGCGAGCTCCCAGTCCTCGGCCTCGACGGCGGCGCGCCCGCGCTCGAAGAGCTGCTGCTCCGGGGGGAGCCCCGACAGGTCCGGTCCGGCCGGCGCGGTCGCTCGGGGCCGTGCTGCCTTGCCGGCGTAGCGCACCAGCTCGGCGATCTCCTCGGCCAGGCGATGCACGTCGGCGCCGTAGTCTGTGTTGGCGCAGATGGTCTGGTAGCGCTGGAGCAGGTGGCTCGACGCTGAGCTGACCGTGGCCTCGTCGCTGTCCGCGGCGATGCCGAGGATGGTCCAGGCGTCCGCGCCGGACAAGCCGGCCAGCTCCTTCCGCAGCGCCGACAGCTGCCGCTGCGGGTCCAGGACGGTCAAGGCGGTCTTGGCCTCGGCGGGCTCGTCCTCGGTCATGCGCAGGCGACCCGAGCGTCGCCGCGGCGTGGCCTCGAGGTCCGGCTCAGGCTCGGCCAGCATCTCCTCGCGGCGCACCAGCCGTGTCTTGTCGACCCGGGCTCGGGTGGGCTCGCTCAGTGCCAGGATGCCGAGCTCGACCAGGGCCGAGAGCTCCCGCCCCAGCTTTCCGTCGACGCCCACCGCCGTGATGTGCTCGAACAGCGGCAGGTAGCCGTCCGAGCTCCGAGCCAGCGTGATCAGGTCGCGTCGGAGGCCCAGGTCGCCGATCGCCTCGGCCCAGCTGCAGGGCTGGAGCGCGCGGGCGCCGTTGCGGTCCAGGAAGTCGGGCAGGGCCAGCGTCAGCGCGCGGGTCAGCAGCTCCTGGCCCCACTCGTGGCGGCTGGTGTTGGAGCCGCCGCCGCCCTCGATGAAGGTCAGCGCGCGGCGGGACTCGACGCTCTCCCGGGCGAAGATCGAGCTCATGATGTCGGAGGGCGTGCCGTCGGCGAACAGCGCCGTGCCCGGGTGCCCTTCGGCGGTGAGCTGGCCCGAGAGGCGCCGCGCCCAGATGTTGCCCAGGCGGCGGAGGTTGGCCTTGTTGACGATCTTCTCCGGGCTCGGCTTGGGCGGCGGCGGAGGCTGGAGCCGCTGGACGCGGGGCAGGGGCGGCGGCTCCTCCCGCGCGAGCGGGGAGGGGCGCCCAACGGCGGGGTCGTCCAGGACGGGCCGCGAGGTCCGGACCTGGGGCTCGGGGCGGTCCATGCCCCAGTTGGGGTCGGTGTCCCAGGGGGCCACCGGGCGCTCCCGGACCTGCTCGACCGGCTTGGGGACCAGGCCGGCCGGCTGCTCGAGGACCTTGGCCAGGACCTCGTCCAGGTGCAGCATGGGCACCGGCCGCAGCAGCACCGTCCCGCCGCCGAAGCGATCGCAGAGGGCGCGGATCTCTTCGTTCTCGGCCCCTCGCTCCTCGCTGACCAGGACCAGGTGGACGGGCGCGGCCAGCACCTGCTGCAGGCTGCCCAGGCAGCCCTCGATGTCGTCGAGATCGGCGTCGGCCAGCACCAGCGCGGGCGGATTGGCCTTGGCCGAGGCCCGAGCGCCGTGGGCGTCCACGCAAGCCGAGATGGCGTGGCCCGCCGGCTTCAGCGCGTCGCGGACTCGTCGGGCAAAGCTCGGGTTGTCGTCCAGGATAAGAACGTGCATCACCACCCCGTTTCGGGGTTCCTTATAGCGCGGGGTCCTGGCCTCGGTGGCGAGGTCGAACGGTGCAGGTCGAGACGCTCGAGCCCCCCATCGGCTGCGGCCCCCAGGACCTCGCGGCGAACCTGGAGGGTTCGGGCCTGAGTTGGCTGGACGGGGGCCCCGATGGGGGCTCGATCCTGTGCTGGGATCCGGTGGACGAGGTCCCCCCGGGACCAGGCTGGCTGAGGCGCGCTGGGGACCTGCTCCGTCCCCGAGGGCGCAGCGAGCTGTTCGCGGGCGGGCTGGTCGGGTCGATCGGCTACGAGGCGGGCGCGGACCTGGAGCGCATGCCGACGCCGCGTGGCCCGGGCTTGCTGCCGGAGCTG
>CALGIB010000974.1 GCA_937915955.1 uncultured Pseudomonadota bacterium | reverse complement strand
CCGCGCCTTGACAGGTGCGGTGGTGGCCCGCTTGCGCGGCGTCGCCTTCGTCTTCGCTACCGTCTTCGTCCGCGCCACGTCAGCTCTCCGCAGATCCGCACCAGCAGGGCAGATGCCCGAACTTGAGGGTACCCCATAAGTCTTGACGCGTCACCCTCGACCTTCTGGTGCCACATCAATATCGGGCTCCTTGACAGGCCCCCTGCGCGAGGAGAGGTTGGCTCCGAGGAGAGCGTGTGCGACGAGTCCTGGTCGTTGGCGGTGCGGGCTACATCGGCTCCCACTGTGTGCGCGCTCTCCAGGAGCGTGGGGACGAGGTCGTCGTCTTCGACGACCTGAGCACGGGGCACCGCGCCGCGTTTGACTGTGAGCTCGTCCAAGCCGACGTGCGGGACGCCATCGCGCTGGACCGAGCGCTGTCGCAGCAGCCCTTCGACGCCGCCATACACCTGGCGGCCAAAGCGCTGGTCGGCGAGAGCGTCGCCCGCCCGGAGCTCTACCTGGACGTCAACGTCGGCGGCACCTCAGCGCTGGCTCACGCCCTGATTCGTGCGGAGGTCCCCGCCCTGGTGTTCAGCTCCACCTGCGCGGTCTACGGCACGCCTCAGAAGACCCCGGTCGACGAGGAGCACCCCAAGCGGCCCGAGTCTCCCTACGGGCTCAGCAAGTGGCTGGCCGAGCAGGTCCTGGAGCAGCTCTCGGCCTCGGGCCGCCTGGCCAGCGCCAGCCTCCGCTACTTCAACGCGGCGGGAGCGCAGCCGGACGGGAGCCTGGGTGAGTCCCACACGCCGGAGACCCACCTGATCCCCCTCGCCCTCCAGGCCCGCCTCGGTCAGCGCCCCCCGTTGCGGGTCTTCGGGAGGGACTGGCCTACCCCCGACGGCACCTGCGTGCGGGACTACATCCATGTCCTGGATCTGGCATCGGCCCACCTCGCGGCCCTCGACGCGCTGGTCGAGGGCGCGCCCTCGGGGGCCTGGAACCTGGGCACAGGGCACGGCAGCTCGGTCCTCGAGGTCCTGGCCGCCATCGAACGTCAGACCGGCGAGCCGGTCCCGTGGACGGACGCCGCCCGACGAGACGGGGACCCCGCGGCGGTCTGGGCCTGCGCCGGACTGGCGGAGCAGGACCTGGGCTGGTCGGCGAAGCACACGCGCCTGGACGACATCGTCAGCGACGCATGGCGCTGGGCCCGACGCCCCCGGTACTGACCGACCGCGGACCGCTCAGTAGGTGAGCGTGACCGTGAAGCTGATCGGATAGTCGTCGTACTCGATCGTCGGGACGGGCGGGTTGTCCGCGGAGACGCGTCGGTTCCAGCCGCCGGCCAGCCCGAGGTCCATCCACTCCGCCGCGTTGTAGGTCAGGCTGCCCTGGGCGCGGATGACCATGTCGTTCCGGGTCACCTGACCGCGGTAGCTCTCGTAGCGCAGGCCGCCCTCGGCCATCACACCCCAGCGGCTGGCGAGCAGACCCGAGTACCGACCGAAGCCGTAGTGGTAGCCGACGTTGTTGGTGAACCAGCTGTCCTGGAAGTCCTTCTGGTACCCCAGGCTGAGGCTCTGGCCGTTGACCGGGGTCCATGTGGCCTTGGCCACACCCAGGATGCCCGCGGTGCCCTTGAGGGGATCGCCGAACCCACCGGCCGTCGCCTCGTCGTAGGTCACCTGGCCATAGCCCACCAGCGCGTTGACCACGACGGTGTGGCTGATACGCCCCTGGACTCCACCCGTCAGGCGCCAGTCGCGCCCGTTGGGCACGAAGATGACGTCGCCTGGGTCCTCGAGCACACCCAGACCACCCACCGCGTTGATGGTGTTGTTGTCCCAAGTGAACCAGTTCATCGAGAAGTCGAGCAGCAGCGCGGTGCGGGGGAAGAAGCTCCAGTCCATGCCGAGGTCGGGACCGTAGGAGAGCCGATTGTTCAGCCTGCCGTTGCTGCCCGCGCTCGTCGCGTCCGGATTCCCCGTGTAGCCGTCGAACGTAGCGTGACCGCCGAGATCGACCTCGAACGCCTGGCCGGGGTGGACCGCGAGCCCGCCAGCCGTGTGGCTGCGAACGTGCGTGATCAGCGCCGTGGAGTCGGCCCAGAGGGCCTCGGTCTCACGGTTGTCGATCGAGAAGTCCTCGGCCAGCTTCAGGCCGACGATGCCCTTCGGCAGCACGTGAAGATCCAGCCCAGTGTCGATGTCGTTGTATCGATCGATGTTGCGGGCGCTGTAGCTGGGGTTCCGTCCCTTCGACGTGTAGTAGTACTTCTTCAGCCCGTACGTGGCCGACAGGTCGAACTTGACCTCGTTCGTGTCGAGATCCAGCGAGAGCCCGGGGTAGACCAACAGCGCGGCGCCATTGACGAGGTTGTTGGCGTTGTCCTCGAGGTAGATATTGGACCGCCACTCGGTGCCCAACTCGAGCTTGGGGATCAGCTCCGCGCGCCCAACCTGGACGTGGTCACCGGGGGCCGCCTGGGCATCCCCGACACCCAACGCGCCAAGCGCAAGCACCGCCAGGAGTGCTGTAAGCGCCGTCCCTGCTGCCGCCATCCCGTCCTGCCTCTGCGTCAAGTTCAACTCTGCCCTGCAAGTATGCCTGAGTGGCACCACCCGTGCACACGGCAGCCCTCAGTCACCCGTTCGACCAACTACCGCAAGCACTGCGTGCCCCTATTCGTAGGGTGACGTACCCGGAGGCTCGTCCCCGACACCCGTGTTCCCATCTTCGATTCGCTCGGTGTCGTCCGACTCGGACAGGCCCTCGTTGGTGACCTCGACCTCGGTCACACCAGGAGTGAGGCTGTCGTCGCCCGAGCAAGCGTCGGCCTCTGCCTTGAGCTGCCGCACCTTGGTCAGCGCGACGCCGACCTTGCGGAACTCGTGCTCCGCACGCTGGGGGTCACCACCCGCCAGCGAGCTCTGCATCACCGCGTTGGCCCCCTCAGAGACCTGAACCAGGGCGCGGACGGCGCTCAGCTTGTTGTTTACGCACAGCACCTCGACCGGATCGCCGCCCTTCTCCGCCGCCGCGAGGCGAGTCACCAGGAGCGTCTCGGTCTCGCGCATCTCGTCGATGGCCGAGCTGGCGAAGCGCACCTTGTCCTTGTCCGTGGTCACGTTGCTCTGCTCAAGCTGACTGGCGGCGTCTTCAGCCCGGGCGTCCGGAGCGAACGCGCCGGCGCCCAGCAGGGCCCCGAACAGGGCGGCGCTTAGCCAGGATTCGACCTTCACGTGCATCTCATCTCCAAGATCTGAACGACA
The DNA here is from genome assembly GCA_937915955.1 of uncultured Pseudomonadota bacterium. GTDB lineage: Bacteria > Myxococcota_A > UBA796 > UBA796 > CAJQPC01 > JAAESX01. The sequence goes on along the minus strand of CALGIB010000974.1, from coordinate 883 downwards.
GAGGGATCATTCCCGAGCTTCGGCACGCGTCCATCACACCCGCGTATCGGCCGAGTACACGGCTTCTGAAGCATATCCCATGGGCAGGGCAGCCGCGTCCGATGGTGATGTCAGCCCGGTGTCGCCGGGATCTTCAAGCAGCTGAAATCACAAAGGCCCCCCAAACCGGGAGGCCTCGTGACGCGCCGAGTACGGCTCAGCTCGAGGGGGTCAGGATGAACGGGTAGATGACCTCGCCCTGGATCTCCTCGGGGAAGCGCCACGTCCGGATCTTTCCGGTGATGCACTTGCCGAGGCTGTCGCTGCCCGTGGTGTTCCCGAACAAGGAGGCGCCGACGACGCGGCCCTTGTTGACCGTGAACTGCACCTCGACACGCCCTGCCAGCGAGGGGTTGGACTTGAGCTCGGCCTCGTAGCAGTACTTGATCTGGCCCTTGTACTTGTTGACGACCTTACGCACCGAGGTGGCGTCGCCCTGCTCGAGCATGGTGTCGCCGTCGCCCAGGGACAGGCTGCCGCTGACCTTCGTGGCCGGGCCGCTGCCGACGCCCACGTCTCCGGTGCTCGCGCCCTTGAGGTCGCCGATGCTGGCGTCCTTGCGGGTGCCGCCGGCGCCCGTCTTGGCCTCGAGCTTGGCGCTCGTGGCCACGTCCGCGCCCGTCACGCCCTGAAGGGCGCTGTCGAGGTCCTGGCCCGCGAAGTCACTCTCGCCGAACAGGTCCTGGACCTTCTGGTCGGAGCCAGACTCGCCACGGGTACCGATGATGGCCGCGAGCAGAGGGTTGTTCTCGACCTTGGACTCGAGCTCCTTCCGGCGCTGAGCCTCGGCCGCGGCCTCCTCGGCCTCGGTGAGCTCCTTCTTCGGGGCCTTCTCGCCGCCGCC
>CALGIB010000973.1 GCA_937915955.1 uncultured Pseudomonadota bacterium | reverse complement strand
CCGAGCTGCGGCCCGCGTCGGACGAGGTCGAGCTGGACCGGGAGCTGGCCCAGGTCCACCTCGCCGCCATGCTGCAGACCCCGGACGTGGAGGCGATCCGAGCCGCCGCAGACCACGAGGACCCGCTGATGCGCTGGTCGGCAGCCCTGCTCCTGGCCCGCGTGGCTCCGCGGGACCCCGCGCTGGCGACGCTGAAGGCGGACGAGGTGCCCCTGGTGCACGACCGCGCCAGCCTCCTGCCGCCCCCGGCGCCGGACACCCTGGTCAGCCATGAATGACGCCGACTGGCTCCGCAAGCACGTGCGCGGCAAGGTCCAGCGCGCGGCGGTGGAGACCGAGAGCAGCACCGGCCTCAAGCAGCGCGTGCGTCGCCTGGTGGCCCGCGCGCTGAGCCACTTGCGGTCTCAGTCGGTCCAGCCGCCCTCGTCCAGCCAGGCCGAGACGCCCTCGAGCAGGCCCGAGAGCGAGGACGCGACGTAGAGCCGCGGCTGGTAGTCCGTCGGGTCGTAAGGCAAGGCCGAGGCGGCCTCGACGTCCAGCTCCCGGATGCTCGCTCCAGGGTCCAGGCCCACGGCGCGGCGCAGCTCGCCGATGCTGCTGAGCACCCCGGCCCCGAAGCCCTTGATCCGGCCCTGCTCGCGCACCAGACCGAACTCGACGGTGTACCAGTAGAGCGAGACCAGGCGCGGCAGCTCGGTAGCGCTGGCCCTGGCGGCCAGGCGACCGAAGAGCAGGCTGAGCTCGGCGACGCCCGGGTGCAGCAGGCTGGCGGCGTGTCCGACCAGCTCGTGCACGACGTCCGGCTCGGGCGTGTACAGCGGGCGGCTGTGGTGCCGGATGTACTGGGTGCTCAGGAAGATCCCGCGCCCCAGATGCTCCAGGAAGGTCCGCGCCTCGACGAGCCCAGCGACCGGCTCCATGCGGAAGCCTGTGGCCTCGGTGAGCGCCGGGTTCAGCTCGCTGAGCTGAGGGATGCGCGTGGCGGGCATGCTCAGGGCCAGGCCCAGCTCGATCAGCGCCGAGTGCGCGTGCGCCTCGTGGAGCGGCGCCAGCAGCTGCTGCACCGTAGCCCAGACCCCGTGCTCGTCTGGGGTGTAGGGCGCCTCGGGGACCGGCTCCCCCGAGCGATAGCCCAGCGCGATCAGCGCTATGTCGTCGCGACGACGGCGGTAAGTGGCGTCGCGGAAGCCGGGATGGTCGCGGTCCAGCTGGACCAGGTTGTCGAGGCCGCCCGCATGCATGGGCGGCCCCTAACCTAAGATGCCCGCATGGGATTCCGGGACCGGTTCAAGAAGATGCTGGGCCGCGGCGAGCCGATCAGGCCCGCCGCCGAGCCGCCACAGAAGCAGAAGGTGAGGGCCCGCGCGGTCTACCGGACCGGCTCGGAGCGCCGGATCGAGGGCGCCGAGCACGTGCTCGAGGAGACCCCGACGCCGCCTCCCGAACCCGACGCGGAGGAGCCCCGGGCCGAGCAGTCCCAGGTCGAGGAGTCGCTGGTCGAGGAGCCCTCGGCGACGCCGCTCACCTACCAGGTGCGGCTGGTCAACGAGGACGAGGACCTGGACGTCACCATCGAGGTCGCCCACGGCGAGTACATCCTCGAGGCCGCCGAGCGACAGGCCGTGGACCTGCCCAGCAGCTGCAAGGCCGGCGGCTGCTACGTCTGCGCCGGCGTGGTGCTCGAGGGCGAGGTGGATCTGTCCGATGAGCAGGTCGTCCTGGATGAGGACCACATCGAGGCGGGGCTGACCCTGCTCTGCTGCGCCAGCCCGCTGAGCGACCTCAAGATCCACACGCACAAGGAAGACGCCGTCACTTGATGGGCGTGACCGTGACCAGGTTCTCGCCCAGGCGCTGCGCTCCCAGCCCCTGAGTGGCCAGGATGGCGTCGAAGGCCTGCTGCCAGGCGACGTCGTCGAGGTGCACCGTCACCTGCCCCTGCACGCCCTCGCTCACGACGATGTTGACATCGCCGACCTCCGCCAACAGCCGCAGCACGTCGTGGATGTCCGCTTCGACGAAGTCCATCGAGACCCGGGCGTCCTGCGCCAGGGCCAGCGCCAGCAGTGCATGCCACATGAAAGCAGCGTAGCAGCGCGGTAGGCTGGCCTCCCCACGAGAAACGGAGCAGATCTTGAGCAAGGTCCGACAGATCTTCACGTCCATGCCCGAGCGCTACATCGCCGGCAAGGTCAAGGCCTCGAAGAGCTACTACTTCAGCGTCGGCGACCAGAAGTGGTCCGTCACGCTGCACCCCGACCGCTGCGAGGCCACCGAGGGCAAGAGCGGCGACGCCGACGTCGTGCTCAAGGCCGACCCCAAGCTCTTCGAGCGGATGGTGCTGGAGCGCAAGATGCCCGGCCCGATCGACATCGCACGCGGCAAGATCAAGACCAACGATCCCGGCGCCTTGCAGGAGCTGATGAGCTGCTTCCGCATGCCCTGAAGCAGCGCGTCCAGCGCTGGCTGACGCACCCCCGGTGGCCGCTCGTCGCAGCAGCCCTGGGGGTGCTGCTGTCTCTGCCTGCCCTGACCGCGGGCTGGGGCATCGACGACTTCGTCCATCGACTGCTGCTGATGGACGTGCCCGGCTGGGGCCCCCACGACGACGTGCTGACGGAGCTCTTCAGCTTCCTGCGGCCGGGCCCCGTCAACGACCGGCTGATCGAGCGCGGCATCCTGCCCTGGTTCGCCCACCCCGAGATCCGAGGTGACCTGTTCCGCCCACTCGCCGCGCTGACCCACGTGCTCGACACCGCGCTGTTCCCCGACTCGGCCCCGCTGCAGCACGCCCACAGCCTTGCCTGGTTCGGCCTGGGCGCCCTGGTGGTCGGCCTCACCTACCGCCAGGTCATGGGCCCCGGCCTCGCCGCCGGCCTGGCCGCGCTGCTCTTCGCGGTGGACGACCTCCACGCCATGCCCATCGCCTGGATCGCCAACCGCAACGCGCTGCTCGCTCTGGCCCTCGGCGGGGCGGGCTTGCTCTTGCACCTGCGCGGTCGAGGCCTGCTCGCCCTGCTCCCCCTGGGCCTGGGCCTGCTCGCTGGCGAGGCCGCGCTCGGGGCCCTGGCCTATGTCGCCGCCTGGGAGCTCTGCTCGGAGCGCCCCTGGAGATCCCGCGCCCTGAAGCTGGCCCCGGCTGCAGGCCTGGTCCTGGTCTGGCGAGGCCTCTACCAGTGGCTCGGCTACGGCGCCTACGGAGGGGGCCTGTACGTGGATCCGGGCCGCACCCCGCTGAAGTTCGTGGCCGCCCTGCTTGAGCGCGGGCCGGTGCTGATGCTGGCCCAGTGGCTGGGGCTGCCGATCGATCTCTGGCTGCTCGCGCCTCGAGGCTTGCAGCTCGGCCTGTCGATCGCCGGCGTGCTGCTCAGCCTGGCCCTGTTGACCTGGGTCTGGCCCGTCCTGCGCCATGACCGACCCGCCCGCTTCCTGGCCGTCGGGATGCTGCTGGCCTGTGTGCCGCTCTGCGCGGCCTTCCCCATGGACCGCCTCCTGCTCTTCCCCAGCCTCGGAGCGGCGGGCCTGCTAGCTCGCGTCGTGACCCAGAAGGCGGATCGTGCCAGCCGCGCGCTGTTGGCCTGGACCCTGCTCGGCGCCTTGCTGTTGCCCCTGCGATCCGCTTCGGGGGTGCCGGCGCTGCAAGCCATCATCTCCGCCCCGCTGCAGCACGCCGATCCCGGCCCCGAGGCCCTCGAGCAGACCTGGGTCGTGGTCAACGGCGAGGCCTTCTCGACCTTCTACATGGCCATCCTTCCTCCGGCCCAGGGCCGAAACGGCCCCGCGCGCACCGGCATCCTCGCGCCCATCGTGAGGCGGGTCGAGGTCACCCGAAGCGGACCACGGACCCTGGATCTGGCCGTGGACGAGGGCTGGCTGGCGTCCACCAGCGAGCGCATCGTGAGGGACGACACGCCCTTCCGGGTCGGCGAACGGGTCACGCGACCCGGCTTCGTCGCCGAGGTCCTGGAGCTCACCCCGGACGGGCGCCCCCTGCGCGTGCGCTTCACACTGGACGAGGATCCGAGCC
>CALGIB010000972.1 GCA_937915955.1 uncultured Pseudomonadota bacterium | reverse complement strand
GGTGTCGCTGCCGTCCCAGCTGGTCAGGTCAGCCCCGCGCGTCCAGCGGATGTCGACGTCGAGCAGCTCGCCGTAGCCGTAGGTGAAGCTGTACTCGTCCACGCAGTGGGCGGCCAGCAAGACCACGTCGGGGGCGATGAGCGTGCTGCTGCACACGAACATGTGCATGTCCTGGATGCCCCAGCTGCCGAAGTCCGCCGTGGCGTCCATCAGCATGCCGCCCGTCATCGGGTAGTCGGAGGCGTCGGCGTCGGCGCCGTTGATAATCTTGGCGTCCGCGGCCAGGACAGCGGGGAGGAGTGCGAGCAGCATGAAGGTCTCCAAGGTGTCGGACTTTCCCTACACCCACTCCGTGTGCCCCCGCAACGCCCGGCTGTGAAGGCCCCGTCAGGGCTTGGGGTAGATCGCCCAGATCAGGCGCAGCGCGAGGCGGTGCGCGGCCTCCCTCTCGGGGCCGTAGACCCAGGGCTTCTCGCGCTCCCCACCAAGGCTCTCGTTCTGCAACAGACGCGGATCGAGCACCAGGATGACCGAGCTGGATCCGCGCCGCGTCCGGACCACCACTGGGCGTCCCAGATCATCGCGGACCAGGGCCTCCAGATCCTGATCCAGGACAAGCGGCGCCGCGACCAGCGGCTCGACGTCCTGCTCGGTGTCGAAGACCCGATGCTCGGGGCCCTCCAGCGAGACCTCCCACCTCAGCCCCTGGGCGGGCTCACCCGCCTCGGACCAGCCCAGGCCCAGCAGGTCCAGCAGCTGGCGGCTCCCGGCGTGCTGGACATCGACCACGGCCAAGACGCGCTCCGCGCCGTCCAGAAGCTCGGGCAGGTCGGGCCGCTCGGCCTCGGGGAGCAGGATCAGTCCCTGGCTGGTGACCAGGGCCTGGGCCGTGCAGTGCTCGGGCAGGGCCAGGTGTTCGGAGACGCGCTGGCTCTGGACCTGGAGGGTGCGGTAGCCGAAGTCCGCCGCCGAGGTGCAGAGGCTGCGCTGGCCGCCGATGGTCGTGACGCTGTCCGGGCCGCGGACGTCCAGGTCGATGTCCCGCCCCAGCGCCCAGGAGAACGCGTTCACGAAGAGCCGGTGGTTGTCCTCGTAGCCGATGAGCGTGCTGCCCCAGGCGTTCTGGTCGGCGAGCACGACGACACGACCCTTGCCGACCTGGCCCGCGAGCACGGTGGCGTGAGGGCCGCTCTCCTCGTCCGGATCGCGCTGGAGGTTGCCGGTGAAGCCCGACGAGTCGTCCTTCTTGTGAGGCAGGAAGAGGTCCGCCCAGCCGGTCTCCGAGCCCTGCATGATCGGCACGAAGCTGCTGTCATCCAGGGGCTTCAGGATCCCACCTGTCATCCACCCCACGACCTCTACGTCGCGGCCCACGGGGTGCCCGGAGCCCGCCGAGAACGTGCGCACCCAGGCCACCGAGCGAGGGGACAGTGTCTTGCCCGGGCCCTTGTCCGTCGCGGTG
>CALGIB010000971.1 GCA_937915955.1 uncultured Pseudomonadota bacterium | reverse complement strand
GGGGGCCGCGCTGCAGCCCAGCCAGGCCAGCGCCAGCAGCGCCCCGCTCGCCAGCGCCAGCGAGGACCTGGCCCGCCAGGCGGCGACCTGCAGCCCAAGCGCGCAGACCACGCCGATCAGGGCAAGGACGAAGAGCGCCGGAATGGCCACGTGCTCGTCCGCGTAGCCCACGCCCCAGACGGCCCCCCGCAGCTCACGGAGCAGCTCGTAGCGATCCAGGTACCAGCCGAAGGACACGACCAGCAGCCAGAGACCTCCCAGCGCGGCGAGGTGTCGGGCCGCTCGAGGGGTGACCGCCCGGGCCCCGACGAGCACGTCACGGAAGAGGTAGAAGCCCGCCAGCGGCGCCGCCGTCAGGAAGAGGAGGACCGCGGCCGCGTGGCGAAGCAGCTGGATGGCCGGCAGCTGGAAGATGTGGAATCCCAGGTCCAGGCCGAAGACCGGATCGACCTCGCCGAACTCGCCGCCGTGGATCGCGCTCAGCAGCGTCAGCCAACCCCCGGAGAGCAGCCCCGCGCAGGCCAGCCCGACCACGCCCATCCAGCCCGCTACGGCCAGGCGGAACAGGCCGCGCATGCGGGTCGAGGGCAGCTGCCCCTCGGTCAGGACCCGGGAGGCGCGGCCGAACTCGATGTTCGCCTCGCGCGTAGCCATGGCCAGGTTCACGAAGGCGAACCCGGATCCCAGCACGAGCCCTGCGAGCCACAGGCCGACCCGCGCGAAGAGCTGCGTGCGGAACACCTGCGAGAAGCCGATGGCCTCGAACCAGAGCGCGTCGACGCCCAGTTCGACCAGCGGTCGATGGAGGATCCAGGCGCCGAGGACCAACCCGAGGGCCACGAAGACACGAACGCGAAGCTTCGACATGGCCTGCACCTATCGAGCTGGGAGCAGCTCCGGGCGGGCAAGCTCACCGCGTGGTGCGTACCAGACCAGCTCACAGCGCTCGTCGCTCGCGGCCCGCCAGACCTCGACCAGCTCCCAGAGCCGCAGCGCGCTCGTCAGTCGCTCCGCGCTGTCGGGGCTCCGTCTCAGCCACAGCTCCTGCTGCGCGCCCCCGTCACAGACCGTGGCGGCGAGCGCCCGAGGGGTGCGACGGATCTGATCTGGCCGCTGGCGATGCAAGAGCTGGAGGTAGACCTCGTGCCGCTGAAGCAGGAAGAGCTCGAGCTCCCCTGCGCTGCCCGAGAAGGGGTGGAACAGGCCCTGATGAACCACGATCAGGCAGGTGCGGGGCCGGTCGCTGTCGCAGCTGGCGTCGAACAGGGCCTCGATCTCGGGCCGCCCGAGGCCCGCGTAGGGGCGCTGGAAGTCCAGCACCGGCTCCTCGTCGCCGCTCATCACCCAGCCGGCCAGCGGCCGCCGCTGATCCCGATCCAGACCCTGGCTCAGGCCCTGCCAGACCAGGGCGCCGACCAGCACGAGCCCTGCCGAGCGCGGCCCCCGGACCAGGCCGGCGGCGGCCAGCAGCGCCAGCGCCGGCATGAACACGTCGTGGTTCTCGATGCCCGAGCGGAACACCCCGACCAGCGCCAGCGGGGCCAGCACCCAGGTGAGCAGGACCACCAGGGCCAGCCGATGGGACCGCAGCCCCCAGGCGCCGACCGCAGCCGCGCCGGCCAGGAGCGCCAGGGCCAGCCAGCCGACGTGCTGCCCCCCCAGCTGTTCGGCCAGCGACGGCACGAGCTCCGCGTAGAGCTCCCGCGCCTGCAGCTTGCCTCGGAGGTACACCGACAGCGTCCGCAGCGGGATGAGTGCGGCCAGCGCCCAGCTCGCCGCGACGCCGATCAGAGGCCTGCGACGCGCCCTCAGCGAGGGCCAGACCAGCGGCAGGAGGGTGACCAGCCAGAACCCTCCGGTGCTCCTCAAGCTCAGCAGCAGCGCGCCGCCCAGGGCCAGCAGCCAGGGGCTCCGCCGCCACCTCAGCTCCGGGTCGCCCACGAGCAGGCTCGCCAGCGCGACGGCGAGGGCGGCCTCGGGGATGTGGAACCACACGATGCGGCCCAGCGCGACGATCAGGTTGCTCGTCGACAGGATGGCGACCGTGGCCAAGGCCACCCAGGGGCCCGCGAGGCGACGGGCGAGCAGGGCCGCCAGCCCCACCAGGGCCAGGCTCCAGGCCATGCAGACCGAGCGGATCAGCCCCGGCGAGGGCCCCAGGAGCCGGACCACCCCGGCGAGCCCCACGTTGAACCAACCTGTGGGCTCGGTGAGCAGGCGAAGCAGCTCGGTGGAGGGCCGGCCCCAGCTGAGGTAGGCGGCGCCCAGTTGCTGGAACATCTGCGCCCGATCGCCGGGAATACGCTCGTCGATCAGCCACCAGGCGAGGTGTAGCAGCCCGACCCCGAGCACGGCCGCCAGCCAGGGCAGCTCCCTACGCAGCGCCGTCTTCGAGCCGAGGCGCGGGGCGCTGCTCGGGAGGCAGGGCGGCAGCCATCAGGTCCTCGACCCGGCGGATCTGCTCGTGCAGGTTGTCCTCGGTCCAGCCGCCGGTGTCGATCGGCTCGAGCACCTTCACGTCGATGGCGGTCCGCCGGAACGCGGTCATCGTGTGCTTCGCCCAGTTCTTGTGGGCGTTGGTCACGACCACCGGCACGATCGGCAGGCCGGTGGCGATCGCCAGGTGGGCGAAGCCCTTCTTGAAGGGCAGCATGCGCCCGTCCCTGCTGCGCGTGCCCTCGGGCCAGACCCAGATCGACATGCCGTGGTGTTTCACGATCTCCGCGGTCTCCTTCATCCCGGCGATCGCGGTCTCGCGGTTGGAGCGGTCGATGAGCAGGTGGCCGGAGAGCCGGTAGGCCCACCCGTAGAAGGGGATCTTGGCGACCTCCTTCTTGGCGATGCCCACCCCGCCGATCGGCAGCAGCATCATGCCGAGGAAGATGTCGGTCATCGAGGTGTGGTTGCTGATGTAAAGCGCCGGCTTGTGGAGCTCGATCCGCTCGCGGTCGTGCCAGGTCAGGTTCGCCCGAGCGATCCAGAGGATCGGAGGCGAGACGATCTTGCCGTAGACGTTGCAGACCCGGATGCGGGCGCCTCGGAATGGGAGCAGCACCAGCAGGACCAGCACCAGCACACTGCTGGTTCCCAGGACCCAGGCGACACCCAGGACCATCCGCACGATGCCTTCGAGCTTCCTCACCGGCGGAGCCTAACCCGCCTATGAGAGCAGGCCCTCGTAGACCCGCTCCAGGCGAACGGCGCAGGCCTCCCAGGTGAACCGGTCGTGTACGTCGGCCCGGGCCGCCCGCCCCAGCGCCGCCCTTCGAGCGGGGTCCGTGGCCAGGCCCTGGAGCGCGAGCGCGAAGGCGGGGACGTCCCCGTTCGGCACCGAGAGGACCCCGGCGATGGGGCGGGCCGAGCCCTGGCAGGCCACCGTCGGCAGCCCCATGCCCAGGTAGTTGAGCAGCTTGATCGGGTAGCCCGAGCAGACCTGGCGAGGCAGACCGGCCAGGTCCGAGGCCGCGAGCAGGTCCCGCACCTGGGGCCAGCTCGAGGTGACCACGAAGCGCTTGCGCGCCTCGGGCAGGCCCCGAGCGCGGAGCTGCCAGCGGTCCAGCGGCGAGGCCGAGACCATCAAGAGCCCCAGCTCGGGGAGCCGACAGACCGCGTCGACCAGCGTCTCCAGGTCCTGGTAGGCGTCGGGGTTGCCGGCGTACACCACCCAGGGGCGGAGGCCCAGGCCCAGGCGAGCCCGGGTGGCCGCCCGCCGACCACCGACCAGGTCCTCGGGGTCGATCCCAGGCGGCACGTGGGAGACCCGCTGGCAGCCCAGGCCCTCGAGCAGGGGCACCGCCTCCTCGCTGATGGCCACGGTCGCGTCCGCCCAGCGCGGGATGCTGCGATCCAGGAGCCTCCCTCCCAGCCGGGCGAGGCGCCGCGCGCCAGGACGCAGGAAGTAGCTGGGCAGCTCTTCGGCCATCGTGTTGTGGTTGTTGTAGACCACCGGGACGCCCGAGACCGCCCGCGCCAGGTAGCCGGCCAGCGGAGCCTCGTAGTTGTGGGCGTGGATCACGTCGAAGTCCCCCGCCCTGCGCGCGAGCTGACCGGCCATCGCCAGGTCCAGCCACGGCTTCACCAGGTCGGGCCCGGCGCGGAGCCGGTCGTAGCCCGGGACGGCGGGCGCCCTCAAGAGGCGCAGGGCCGGATCGACCGGCCCCTCGCCGTGGGCGTAGCAAGCCACCGTCACCCGGTGTCCCCTACGCGCGAGCGCCCGGGCCATGCCGTGAACGTAGACCTGCGAGCCCTGGGCGGACGGGAACGGGAAGCAGGCCACCTGGGCGATGCGGAGGGAGCGACGCAGCTGTGGCCTACCTTGTCCTACAGAGCGGGCGTATACTGCCGAAGCTCTACGTGTCAGGCCATGAGGAGGACCACCATGACGCTGCTTACTCTCGCGCTGTTCGCCGGCTGCGAAGATCCCACCTGCGCGGACGGCTACGGCATGGCCGCAGACGGCAACTGCTACGCGCTCGCCGAGACCGACGCCGACGCCGACACCGACAGCGACTCGGACTCGGACTCGGACGCCGACTCGGACGCCGACTCGGACGCCGACTCGGACGCCGACTCGGACGCCGACTCGG
>CALGIB010000970.1 GCA_937915955.1 uncultured Pseudomonadota bacterium | reverse complement strand
GCCAGGTCGTGATGCCGGCCACCGTCGCGTCCATCACGCGCTCGTGGGGGACCCGCTCGTGCTGCTCGAGCACGGTGCCGTCCCGGTCCTCGACCCGCTCGATGAAGTAGGGCTCGACCTTGGTGCCGTAGGTCGCGAACACGGAGTAGGCCCGGGCCATCTCGATCATGGACAGGGAGCTGGTGCCCAGGCCCATGCTCATGTCCTTCTCGAGGTGGCTCTCGATGCCCAGGTTGCGGGCCATGTCGTAGACCGGGTCCATGCCGATGACGTCCAGCACGTGCACGGTGCAGACGTTGCGAGACAGCGCCAGGGCCTTGCGGAGCGTGATGTTGCCGAGGAAGTCGCCGCCGTAGTTGCCCGGCTTCCAGATCTTCTCCTCGTTGTAGTCGAAGAAGGTCTTGGGGGTGTCGGGGACCAGGCTGCCGGTGGTGAACTTGCGCTCGTTGATGGCCGTCGCGTACACGATGGGCTTGAACGTCGATCCCACCTGGCGCTTGGACTGGATCGCGCGGTTGAACTCGCTCTCCTCGATGTCCACGCCGCCGACCATGGCCCGGACCGCGCCCGTGTCCAGGTCGTAGGACAGCAGCGCGCCCTGCAGCTCGGGCTTCTGGTACAGCTCGACCGCGGCCTTGCCGAGGGCGGGCTCGTAGCCCTCGAGCCGCTTCTCCGTCTGGCTGTCCACGGCCTTCACCGTGACGGTGACCACGTCGCCCACCGCCAGGGTGTTCTCCATGGAGTCGTTGGTGCGGTAGCGCCAGCTCTTCTGGGTGCTGGGCTCGAAGCCCCAGGCGGTCCAGCTCAGCGGGATGATCGCCGAGTGGCTGCCGATGCCGACGACGGCGTGCTTCTTCTCCACCTGGGTGACCACCGCCTCGAAGCGCTCGTCCGCGCGCAGGGTGCTGGCCTCGGGCAAGGGGTTGCGGCGGGCGTTGTCGGCGAGGAACTGGTCGTTGTCGCGCATCGCCGCTTCCTGAGCGGCCAGCCTGGCTTCGATCGCGGCGGCCTCGATGTGCTCGTCGGGGCCCCGCCAGCCGAGCATCGCGTCGGCGTCGGTGATGCCCTCGGTCACGGCCGTCTGGGCCACCTGCTGCAGGTCCAGGTCGCAGGTGGTGTGCACCACCAGGCCCTCGTTGTAGACCCGGTCGAAGCCGTAGGTCTCGACCAGATGCCGGCGCACGTGCTCGGTGTAGTAGGGGGCCAGCTTGCGGATGGGGTTGTCCGTCTTGACCACCCGGATCTCCTCGGCCAGGGCGGCGTCGTGGGCCGCCTGGTCGATGAAGCCCTTCTCCAGCATCTGCCGCAGCACGTAGGTCTGGCGAGCCTTGGCCTTGTCCCAGTTCTTGTGGGGGCTGTAGTCGCTGGGCCGCTGGGGCAGACCGGCCAGGATGGCGGCCTCGGCCAGGGTCAGGTCCTGCACGTGCTTGTCGAAGTAGATGCGCGAGGCCGCCTCGACGCCGTAGGCGCCTGAGCCCAGGTAGATCTCGTTCAGGTACAGGTGGAGGATGTGCTCCTTGTCGAAGGCCTTCTCGACCCGCGTGGCGAGGATGGCCTCCTTGATCTTCCGGCTGAGCTTCTTCTCGCTGGTGAGCAGGAAGTTCCTCGAGACCTGCTGCGTGATGGTCGAGGCGCCCTGTGACATTCCTCCTTCCTGCACGTTCACGACCATGGCCCGGGCGATGCCCATGGGGTCCACGCCGCTGTGGTTCCAGAAGTTGGCGTCCTCGCTGGCGATGAAGGCCGCGGGCACGTGCTCGGGCATGTCGGAGAGCGGCACGACGTAGCGCCGCTGCTCGTAGATCTCGCCCAGGACCTGCCCCTTGTTGTCGTAGACGATGGTGACCGTGGGGGGCCGGTAGCTGCCCAGCGTGTCCAGCCCAGGCAGGTCCTTGGCGAACCAGGCCCAGGTGCCGGCGAAGGTGAGCCCGCCCAGGGCCAGCGCGCCGACGGTGCCCAGGCTGAGGGTCTTGAGCCAGCTGCGCTTGCGCGGGGGCGCCTGCGCGGGAGGCCTGGGTGGGGGCGGCGGTGAGCCCCCCATGACGGTCGGGCCGGTGCCGGACATGGGCGCTGAGGGGGCGGCGCTGTATTCCTGCTCGATCGGCGAGGTCAGGTCGGTCTCGTGCGCCACGCGCCGCTGCATGACGGTGCGCTCGTGGTCGGGATCGAGGGGCCCCGTGTGACCGATGGGGCTGAGCGGCCTGGCCTGAGGTCGAGGCTGCCTGGGGGCGTGCAGGACCTCGGGCGAGGGCGTCACCACCACCGGCGAGGGCGTGGGCGCGGGATCACCGAGGAAACGGGCGCCCTTCGCGCGCAGTCGATCGACCAGGCCGACCGGGTAGGTGATGGCCAGAGCCGCGCCGCAGCCGCCGCACTGGACCTCGGACCCGGGGTCGGGGTACGGCTCGCTCAGGCGGTGGGGGTGACTGCAATGGGGGCAGGCGATCTTGAGGGCCACACGTTTGTCCTCGAAGCTGGCGGGCTAACGCACGAGATCGACCGTCACAACAGCGTCCAGGTTCATGCAGTGTCCGTGCAGACGCCCGCGCAGGGGAGTGAAAGTCCTTGGGTCCGGTGTCCGTAGACAGACACGGACGTCGCCGGCCCCAGTCAGGGGTGCAGGCGCTACACTTCGGGTTCCGGAGAAGGAATGCACGCTGTGGTGAAGCACCTGAGCATCTTTGTGGGCGTCGGTGCCCTGACCTGGGGTGCCTACCACCTCGTCGCCAAGGCCGACGCGGGCATGCCCGAGGT
>CALGIB010000969.1 GCA_937915955.1 uncultured Pseudomonadota bacterium | reverse complement strand
GGCTCCGAGGAGCGCGAGTGCACCCGCGGCGAGGAGGGCGGCGAGCGCCCGGACGCCGGCGGCCCCTCGGGCGGCCCCCCCGGCGGCATCGAGGAGCACCGCATGAGGATGCTCGGCTTCATCTACGACGCCGACGACTCCGAGTCCCTGGACGAGGCCGAGCGGGACACGCTGTTCGCCGACTTCGAGGTCCGCTGCGAGTCCCTGCACGCCCGGATCCTCGAGGACTTCGACGCCGACGGCGACGGCGAGCTCTCGGAAGAGGAGAAGGAGGCCGCTCGCGCCGCCATCCAGGCCGAGCTGGACCAGCGCCGCGCCGAGCTCGAGGAGCAGCTGGAGGAGCGCGGCCAGCCCGACGAGGTCCGCCGCGGCGAGCGCCCCGACGTGCCGCCCTTCGCCACGGCCTACGACGTCGACGGCGACGGAGAGCTCAGCGACGAGGAGCTGGCGACGCTGCGGGACGAGGCGCGGGAGCGCATCCGCAGCGGCGAGCCCCCCTTCGACCCGCCCGTCGAGTAGTCGGGCGGACCGGAACGGACCGGGTCGGGGCTGAGGCCCTGGCCCGGTCTTCGGCTACCAGGCCTGCTCTTCGGCCTCGACCCGCTCCTGCTCCCGCTGCCACTTCTTGACCTTCTTCAGGTAGCGCCCCTTCTTCAGGCGGCTGACCCGATCCAGCAGCGTGATGCCCTCGAGGTGGTCCATCTCGTGCTGCACGATGATGCTCGGGTAGTCCGAGATCTCGATCTCCTGCAGCTCGCCGTGGGCGTCCTGGAAGCGGACGGTCACGTGGCGGGGGCGCTCGAAGTACTCCCAGAACTCGGGCACCGAGAGGCAGCCCTCCTCCCAGCGGAACTGCTCCTTGGAGGCGGCGACGATCTGGGGGTTGCACATGAAGAAGAGCGCCTTGCCCTTCTCGCGGCGGCCGTCCTCGTCCCTGTCCTCGGTCAGATCGCAGGTCAGGATGCGCCGCAGGTCCCCGACCTGGGGGCCCGCCAGGCCCACGCCGGGTGCGGCGTACATGGTCTCGGCCATGTCGGTCATGCGCTTGTGCAGGGCCTCGCCGAACTCGTCCGGCCGCACGGGACGCGCGCGCTGGGTGAGCAGGGGGTTGGGCACGGTCAGGATGGGCAGGATCACGATGTCCACTTGGGAAAAGGGCCGACCCGGATAACCCATCGGCCCCGAAGAACGTGCGCGCAGGGCGTATGCTGGGCAAGCATCGAGGAGCCGGGATGTCCCGCGGCCAGGCCACTGTCGAGACCATGCTGCTCATCTCCGTCGTCAGCATCGCTGTCGCCGCGGTGCTCATCGTCTGGTCGGACACCATCCAGATCAACACGCGCTCCCTGTCCAGCTCCCTGGCCGAGGAGCTCACCGGCAACGGGCCGGAGCCCCACGTCCAGTGATCCCGGTGGTCTGGGTGGCGGTGGGCGTCGCTACGACCGCGGCCGCCGGGCTGGTCGCCTGGCGACGCTTCACCCGCCGCGAGGATCGCGCCGCGCTGCCTGAGCCCGAGGGCCGGCTGGTGGTTCGCCGCGAGCGGCGCAGCGACGGCCACGAGCTGGAGCTTGAGCTGGAGAACGACACGGGCCTGAGCCTCCGCTGGCCGCAGAGCCTTGTGGCTCGAGGGCCGGCTCCGCTGCCCGGGGCCCGCGTCGTGAGCGACCCCGTCGCCCGTCGCCTGCTGGCCAGCGGCGTGGTCGAAGCCGCGCTGCGACCCCTCGAGCCCCTGGGCTTCACCCAGCTGCTCGGCCGCCGGCTGAGCCTGCGCAAGCCGGGCAAGCTGGGGGACGCAGAGGCCTGGCTGCAGCGCGCCGGCGAGACCCTGGACAAGGCCGTCGTGTTGGCTCGAGCGCAGGAGACCGCCCCGGCCAGCCTCGCCGAGGGCGAGCTCACGCGCGCTCTGGTGGATCACCGCGAGCTCGAGCACGGGCTGGACGCGCCCTGCCGGGCCTGGATCCAGGACTTCGCCACCCGGACCGTCCTGGTCGAGGCCCCGCTCCGGGCCGCTCTCGATCCCGAGCTGCACCTGCAGCCACGCCTGCCGGTGGAGCGGCTGATGCTGCAGGCCCACCTGCAGTGGCTGGACGCCGACGAGGGCGCCTTCGAGGCCTGGGTCCAGCGCTCCTTCCAGGTCGCGCTGCCCGATCACGCCCCCGCCGACTCCGAGCTGAGCACGGCCTGGTCGGTGCGGGGGGAGCTGCCCGAGGCCTGGCTCCAGGGCCGCTGCCGCGAGGCGCTGCTGGTGCTCGCCAGCCTGGGGGCCGAGGTCGACGCCACCCGCGTCCTGGTCCGGCTGGAGCTGGACGACCCCCGGCTCCGGCGCAAGCTCCTGATCACCGCGCGGTCCGGGCGGGTGCTGTCAGGGGCAGGATAGGGACCCGCCGATTCGGCTCAAGGAGCAGGGATGGAAGGTCTCGTCGTCATGGTCCTCGTCTTCGGGGCGATCCTGGGAATCAGCTACTTCATCCGGCAGAACCAGAACCAGAAGTGGGCCGCGATCGCGACCAGCCTCGGGCTCGAGTTCATCCAGGGCAGCTTCATGGGCTACCCCCGCATGCTCGGCAGCTTCGACGGGGTGGACGTGGTGATCGACACCGAGACCCGCGGCTCGGGCAAGAGCAAGACGGTCTACACGCGCTTCACGGCGACCATCCCGGCCGTGATGCCCTCGGGGCTGGCGCTCTACAAGGAGGGCTTCCTGTCGGGCATCGGCAAGTTCTTCGGCGCCCAGGACATCCAGGTCGGCGACGCGCGCATCGACGAGGCCCTGATCATCAAGGGCGAGGACGTCGCCGGCGTCGTCCGCCTGCTGACCGAGCCCGGCGCTGCGGACGCGGCGATCGAGGTGGTCAACAGCGGCAGCGAGGGCAGCGTGCAGGGCCAGACGGTCAAGATCCTCGTGCACAGCGTCAACACGAACGAGGCCACCCATCGGCTCAACCTCGAGCTGGTCGCCAGCGCGGCCAGGGTGCTGGCGGGGGGCGCTCCCCGGCGGGCCATCGCGGCCCCCTCCGAGGCCAGCTTCTTCGATCACGTCGGCTCGCCCGAGGCCGCTCCGGAGCCGGTCCCCGTGCCCCGGGCCGCGCCGGTCCCCGGGCCC
>CALGIB010000968.1 GCA_937915955.1 uncultured Pseudomonadota bacterium | reverse complement strand
AGGAGCAGCATCTCCAGCTCGCGGCGCTCGAGCTTGCCGTCCAGATCGGCCTCGGCCAGGGGGGTGCGCGCGACGGGTCGGATCAGCAGCAAGGTCGCCGTGGCCAGGGCGGCGCCGAAGATCATCCCGAAGATCAGGGTCAAGGAGTCAAAGTCCACTGGGTTGCCAGCCGCGCCGGCCCGCGTCCCTGGGCCAGACCGCGAAGCGGGTTGTCACGTCCTGTGGACCCCAGTGTAGCCACCGGGCGCCCCGCGAGGGTTCGGGCCAGGTCTCGCCGTGGGGCCCCGGCGGATCGGCGGGATAGCGCCGGGCGCGTCGCCGCGAGGGGCAGGCGTGAGTCCGCGGCGACACCGGAAGGGGACGACGATTGGGTAGGATTGGCCCGTGCTCTTCGCCTTGCTGGCTGCCGCCCACGGGAAGACCTGGGTCGTCGATCCCGGAGGGGGAGGCGACTTCACGACCCTGGCTGCCGCGATGAACGCCGTCGCGGACGGTGACACCGTCGAGTTGGTGGCCGGGACCCACGGCGGGACCGGCCCCAACCTGCTGCGCGGGATCGAGGTCACGCTGGTCGGCGCCGGCAGCTCCAGCACTCTGGTCGAGGTCTACCTCGGCGGCGCGGAGGGCGCGACGCTGCACCTGCGGGACTTGGAGTACAGCGCCGTCGGACCCCGCGTTTGGGACGGGGGCCTGACGCTGGAGGGCGTGGCGCTGAGCGGGGACTCGGGCGTCCAGCTCGTGGACAGCAGCGTTGAGATTTCGGACTCCAGCTTCTCCGGCGCGTACGGCCTGAAGTTCGCCCCTGCCATCGAGGACGTGGTCTTGGACGGACTCACCTTCTCGGGGCTGAGCGGCGCCGCCGTCACCTTCGACGGCGACTGGGGCTGGTCGCTGACGGTCCGGGACTCCAGCTTCGAGGACCTGCCCTACACAGCCATCTGGGCCTCGGACACGCAGGCGCTCACGGTCGAGGACAGCCGCTTCGTGCGCGGCTCCGGCCAGCGCGAGGGCGGGGCGGTGAACGTCACGGCCCTCGGGCTCGTCCGCTTCGACGGCTGCACCTTCGAGGACAACGAGGCCTCGTCCGAGGGCGGCGCGATCTACGTCAACACCCTGGGCGAGGTGCAGATCGTCGACTCCAGCTTCAGCTCCAACCTGGCCGACGGACCCGGCGGCGCCGCCTGGCTGACCGGCTCTCCGATCTCGGTGACGGACAGCGACTTCTCCGCGAACGAAGGCACCTACGGTGGCGCATTGGCGGGCAGCTTCGGCGACGGCGACGTGCTGTCGGGCCTGTCCTTCGTGAGCAACCTCGCCAGCGGGGACGGCGGCGCTCTCTACGCCATTGAGGGCGTCCAGGACAGCGTCTTCCTGGGCAACGAGGCCCAGGAGCACGGGGGCGCCATCTACCGCGGCGGCTCCGCAGCGCGCTGCGACTTCGTAGGCAACCAGGCCGGGGAGTTCGGGGGCGCGCTGCGGGACCTCGAGGTTGTCGACGACGGCTGGTTCGAGGGCAACAGCGCCGGCTGGGGCGGGGCGGTGCACAACCGCTCCGGCTACCCGCTGAGCGTCGCGGACAGCACCTTCGTGGACAACCAGGCCAGCAGCTCGGGCGGCGCAGTGGTCGTCAACGGCGACGGCGGCAGCGACACGAGCTCCGGGTCCAGCTCGGGCAGCGTGGGCACCACCACCGACATCCGCGGCTCCTGGTTCGAGGGCAACCAGGCCTGCGACGAGGGCGGGGCGGTCTGGATCGACGAGACGGGTGATCTGACCGTGGCGGACAGCCGCTTCGTGGGCAACCTCGCCGACACCTGCGGCGACGGGGGCGACGGCGGCGCGATCTGGGCGCGCCCGCTGGACCGGGCGGATGTCCAGGTCACGCTGACCCGCCTGGGCTTCTGCGCGAACTCGGCGGACGGCGGGGGAGGTCTCTACCTGAAGAACGGAGAGGACGCGGTGCTGTCCCACCTGGCCTTCGTCGAGAACGTCGCGACGGGGGGCCGAGGCGGCGGCGCCTGGCTCCGCGCCCTCCAAGGGGAGCTCGATCACAGCGTCTTCCTGGGAAACGAGGCGGTCACGGGCGGCGGGCTCTACGGGCAGATCAGTGGCCTGTCGGTGACCAATACGGTCTTCGCCTGGACGGTCGGGGGGGACGGCCTGAGCTTCGACGACGACACGGCCACCGACTCGAGCGTCGCCTACTCGGACTTCTGGACCAACACCGCGGACGACGTGTCCAGCGGTTCGGGTGTGGACACGGGCGCGGACGGCAACCTGACCGTGGATCCGGAGCTCCAGGCCTACACCCACAACGGGGACTGCAGCGACGACGCCCTCTGGCTGGCCTCGGGCTCACCCCTGGTCGACGCGGGCTCGGGCTCGGATGCGGACGGCAGCGGCGCGGACATTGGCCTCCACGGCGGGCTCGGGGCCTGGTCGGCGGACGAAGACGGCGACGGGGTCGACTACGACAGCGACTGCAACGACCTGGACGCAGACGTCTCCCCCCTGGCCGACGAGGTCTGCGGGCGCGGCGACGAGGACTGCGACGGCGAGGTCGACGAGGGCGGCGCCATCGACGCGGTCGACTACTACCCGGACGTGGACGGCGACGGGTTCGGCGACGAGGCGGCCGTGGCGTCTTCCTGCGAGGTGCTCGACGGCTTCCTGCTCGAGGGTGGGGACTGCGACGACAGCGCCGGCGAGGTCCACCCCGAGGCGCTCGAGGTCTGTGATGGCTTGGACAACGACTGCGACGGCGAGGTGGACCCAGACGGCGCGGAAGGGAGCGTCGAGTACTTCGTGGACGCCGACCGGGACGGCGTCGGAGGTGAGGTCGTGTTCGCCGCCTGCGCGCTCCGGGAGGGGCTGTCTCCGACCTCCGGCGACTGTGACGACGAGGACCCTGCGCGCTGGCCGGGCAACGAGGAGGTGCCCTACGACGGCGTCGACGACGACTGCGACGGGCAGGACCTCTGCGACGTGGACCAGGACGGCGTGGACCACCCGGACTGCGGGGGGACGGACTGCGACGACGAGGACGCCGGACGGACCGAGGACTGCGGAGACGTCGCGGTCCCCGAAGACACGGAGTCTCCGTCGGCGGCGGATCAGGGCTCCGCTGAGCCCCAGAGCTGCGCGATGACCCGCGCAGGTGGTCGGCCGCTGTCGGCGCTCGCCTTGTTGGCGCTCGCGGTGCTCCGGCGGCGTTCGGCCCCTCGCGAGGAGGCTGGCTCGGGAGCTTGAAGGGGGCCGCCGCGGCTCCGGAGGGAGCTCAGAGTTGGACGGCCCCAGACCACCTCGGCGACCTCGGCGACCGCTCCGCCGGCGTGCCGCAAGCTCAGGAATCGCTCGCCGGTGTGGGCGTCGAACTCCACCAGGCCTTCGCCCTCGGGCAGGCTGGGCTCGAGCTCGCAGCGCAGCGCGGCGACCTCGTCCCGCGAGCCGACCACGCCGATCGAGAGCAGGTCGGCGGCCTGCCAGTCCTCGGACGCGTGCAGGTCCTCGTGCACCTCGTGGCACTCGCCCCAGTCGCTCAGGTAGGGCCGGATGGCCAAGCTGCGGCGGCCGTAGTGCAGGCCGCCCGTGGCGATCGTGACGTGAACTCCCCGGGATCGAAGCTCACGAGCCGCGGCCCGGTCGCGCTCCAGCACCTGCTTGTCGTGGGTGAGTGCCGTGCCGTCCAGGTCCAGGACCAGCAGGCGGGGCGTCTCACTGGCAGAGCGTGCTCAGGGCGGCTTCGAAGGCGACGAGGTGGTCACCGCTCTGGGTCAGGAAGCTGCGCTCGCCGCTGGGCGTGGAGACGGTGACCATCACCGTGCCTTTCGCGCGGGCGTCGGTGTGCAGGCTGCCGTCGGCCTCGAGCGTGCGCACCAGCATCCAGACCGTGTTGGCGTCTTGGGGCTCGCCCTTGCCGCGCGCCGGCTCGCCGCCCGAGTAGATCCCGCTGGAGCTCTCCTCCGGGCGCACGGGGTCGTAGGTCCACTGCAGGACCTCGCCGTCGCTCCAGAGCCGCGTGCTGTTGCCGCTGCCGTCGGCGTAGCGCAGGCTCCAGGGCCCGGGCTCGACGACGCCGTGCTCTCGAGCCGCCTTGCTGGCCAGGGTCTCCCAGCGCTCGGCCACGAGCACGCTGTCGGCGCCGCCGCCGGTCTTTCCCTGAGTCCAGGCGCCGTCGGCGTCCTGGGTGGCCTCGGCCACGAACTGCTGCTGGGTGAGCTCGCCCTCCAGCACGACCTGCTGGCCGAGGACGCCCTCGGGCCAGGCGTCCAGGCCCTGGACGTAGTGGGCGCCGGACTCGGTCAGCAGCATCGCGCCCGCTTTGGCGTCCTGGGCTTCTCCGACGAAGGTGGCAGCGTGGGTCATGGCGATCAGGGCGAGGAGTGTGGGCACGACGCCAGAGTAGCAGGCCCATCACGCTCCGAGGCCGCGCGTCCGATCCCCTGCTCGGAGGTTCGATGCTGGTTCTGCTCCTGGCGCCTGCGCATGCGTTCGAGACCCTGCACAACTCTGGGGGCTCGCCGCTGACCTGGACGGAGATGCCGGTGCGCTTCGACATCAACCCCCGCAACGCCCAGGGCCTGGACGAGGACCTCGTCTGGACGAACACCTACCGGGCCGCGGACGTGTGGGCCCAGGTCGAGGGCACAGACATCGCCTGGGACGTGGGCGAGGGCGAGGTCGCCGAGACCGCCCACGACGGCCAGGCGGCCGTCTACTTCAGCGACGATTGGCAGGGGGACGAGAGCCTGCTGGCGCTGACCTCGACCTGGTCCACCGGCGAGGGCGCCATCGTCAGCTTCGACATCGCGATCAACTCGACCCACCACACCTGGGCGATGGACGGCGGCGAGGGCGCGATCGATCTCCAGAACACGCTCGCGCACGAGTTCGGGCACGTGCTGGGCTTCGGGCACGAGCCGGACAACACCGAGGCGACGATGTGGCCCAGCAGCGGGCTCGGCGAGACCGACAAGCGGGACCTGCACGCGACCGACATCGAGGGTGCCCAGGCGCAGTACCCCGAGTCCGAGGCCGTCGAGGGCGGCGAGCTGCGGCTGCCCCTGGGGTGCAGCGGCGTGGGCGGCGCGGCTGGGCTCCTCCCGGCGCTGCTGGGGCTGATCGCGCTGAGGCGGCGTCAGCCCAGGACCACCAGCTGACCTCGGCTGAGATCGCCGATCAGGCGCTGCGCGTTGGCCTCGCCGAGGCGCTCGGAGAGGCGCTTGTGGACACGACCCAGGGGCTGGGGGCGGTCCAGCTCCGCCAGCGTCTGGCTGACGACCCGGCCCAGCTGGACCAGCCGCGGCTCGCCGTCGATGGGGCGGATCACCAGGTGCAGGGGCTCGCTCGGTGAGGCCGGCGGCAGGCTGAGCGTCGGCCGATCGTCGGCCAGGACCATGGCCGGCAGCAGACCGATCTGGAACAGCAGCTGCTCGGCGGCGTTCAGGGTCTCCAGCACGTGGCCCTCGAACTGTCCGGCGCCGACCTGAGGGGCGCGTGCGACCCAGGCCCCCGCTGGCGGATCGTGGAGCCGGGCAGGGGTGGTGTCGCGCTCGCGGCGGCAGACCGCCAGCGTGTGCTCCAGGCGCAGCAGGTCGGGCAGCTGAGGCAGACCCTGCCCCAGGCCGGCCAGGTGCTCCCGGTAGGCCTGCGCCATCGAACCCCGCTGCTGGATCTCCCGGTGGAAGGCCTCGCTCTGGAAGAAGGCCCGGAGCCGGGCCAGGCTGCGGGTGTGGTGCAGGACCAGGGTGGTGCTGCCCTTGTACTCGTCGAACAGGCCGCGCAGCGCGCGCTCGGGCCGGACCGCGTCGACCGACCAGGCGCGCGGGTCCACCGCCCGGAGCCAGCCCAGCTCCTCGGTCCCGAGCCCGGGGACCTCGGCCCCCGCGTAGACGCTGGCGGCGAAGGCCGGATCGAAGAGCATGCGCACGGTGACGCGGTGCAAGGCCTGGTGGGTCATGGCGCCTCCAGGGGGAAGGCCTCGTTCAGCGCGCTGAACAGCGGCGCGACCTCGGTGGCCAGGTTGTGCTCGCACTCGTAGACCACCGCTTTGAGGTTCGGCGCGTGCTCGAGCACGTGCTCCACGATGGCCCAGGTCTCGGGCAGGGGCTGGGGGCCGTGGTCGTCCTCGACCCACATCAGGCCCCGGTGGTCGCGGACCGTGCCGCCCGCGACGTGCATCTCGACGATGCGGTCCATGGGGAAGTCGTCCAGGCCCGTTCGCGGGTCCAGGCCCTGCTGCAGCTGGTAGACGGCCAGGTGGGCGGCGTCCAGCAGCAGCCCGCAGTCAGCCTGGGCGACCACGCGCCCGAAGAAGTCGAGCAGGTGCAGGGGGCCCACGAAGGCGGCGGCCGGCGGGTTCTCGGGCAGCACGATCAGGCCGACGGCCTGCTGCAGCGAGGCGATCGCCGCGACCATCTCCTCGGCGGCGGCGGGGCTCAAGATCGGCGGCAGCAGCAGCTCGTGGCCGCGCTCCCGGCGTCCCAGGTGCCAGTAGCCGGCGTCCCCGCAGATCCAGGCGGCGTCCAGGGCCCGCAGCTGCTGGAGGGTGCCCCGGAGCCAGGCGGGATCCATGTCCTGGCGCTCGGCCAGGTTTAGATCCAGGAAGTGGTAGGTCGTAGGCAGGCCCTCGGCGGCCCAGCGCAGCATGTTCTCGTCCAGGCCTCGCGCCAGATCGGCCCCGACCTCGAGGAAGTGAACGCAGCCGGGCAGGGCATCGCGCAGGGCCAGGGCGTCCAGGCCCTGACCGCGCGGTCCGCCGCCGAACTCGCAGGAGATGCCCACGCCCAGGCGGGGGAGCTCGGAGAGGTGTCGCATGCCGCGGGCTTATCCCGAGCTACGCTGTGCTTCGCGATGGACCTGCCTCCTCCCCAGCCCCCGATCAGCCTCCTGCAGGAAGAGCCGGACGCGCAGGCGCCTGGCGCACCCTCGGCCGAGCGCTCGGAGCGCCTGGCGGGCCCATCGCTGGACCTGGCGCTGGGCCTGGGCGTGATGTCGCCCACCGAGCGGCCCGTGCTCGGCATGATCCTGGCGTGGGTGAGCTGGGGTGGCGTCTACGGCAGCCTGGACCTGCGCTTCGCCCGCCTCGGTCCTGCGCAGCTGGGCCTGGGCATCGAGGGCTTCTACAACCGCGCGCTGCTGCTGGAGGCCGCCGGCGAGTGGGTGCTGGGGCTGGGCGGCGCGGACTTCGACATCACGCCGCAGCACTTCGGCGGGCACGGCGCCTTCAGCGTGGCGCTTCGCCCCGAGCGCGTGTTCCAGCCCTACGCGGTGGCCCTGCTGGGCACCGACCGGCTGAGCATCGACATCGCCTACGTGGGCGAGAGCTCCTCGGGCAGCGGGCGCTACGCCGAGAGCGCGCTGCGCTTCGGCGGTGGCCTGGGCGGGGCCTGGGTGATGGACCGAGGACTGCGTGTGTCGGTCGAGGGTCGCTACCTGTGGGCCCGGAGCTTCCAGACCTCCAGCAGCGTCGGGATCGTCGACAGCGAGGGGGAGCCGCTGATCACCTGGGAGCAGCAGAGCTGGGAGAAGCCCCCGCGCGGCATGGGGATGGTGGCGCAGGTGGGGTGGAGGATCTGATGGAACCCAGGGTAGTTGTTCCGGATTCGCCCGATACGGAACTGTAATCATGCGCTCGACCGGCGCTGGTAGGCTGAAGCCGAACGCACCTGGATGACCCCCTTATGAGCCTTCGACGCAGGCTCGTCCTCACCGTAGTTGGCCTGACCCTCGTCGTGCTCGTGGGCTGGTCGACGCTGCTGGTGCTGGTCAGCGCGCGAGAGCTGAGGCAGGAGTCCGAGCTGCGCGCGTCCCAGGCGCTGGACCTGCTCCGAGGGCCCTCCGCGGTGGCCCTGTCCCGCCACGAGGTCGAGTCCCTGGACCCGCTGTTCGAGGGCGCGGCGCAAGGGGATCTGCTCGAGGTCGGCGTGCTGGACACGCAGGGCATGGTGGTCGCCCACAGCGACGCCAGCCGGTACGGCGAGCGCATCGAGGACGCCTTCGTGCTGGAGGCGCTGGAGTCCCAGGAGCGGGTCACCGAGCGGGTCGAGCTGGACGGCGTGTCCGCGCTGAGGCTGGCCGTGCCGGTCGAGACGCGCTCGGAGATGGGCGTCGTGCGTTGGGGGACGCTGGTCGCGGTGGTCTCCGTGGAGCGGGTCGACGGCGCCATCCTGCGCACCATGGCGTGGCTGGCCGGCGGCAGCATGTTTATGCTGCTGGTGCTGGCGGCCATGACCTGGAGCCTGATCTCGACCCGCCTTGTGCGTCCGATGGACGGCATGCTGCTGGCCGCGCAGTCCATCAAGAACGGCGATCTCAGCGCGCGAGTCCCGGTCAACGAGCCCGACAGCCTGGGCGAGATCGCGGTGCTGGCGGGCGTGTTCAACGGCATGGCGCGGCAGATCGAGGGCCAGACCTCCATCCTCGAGGGTCGCGTCGCGCGGCGGACGGCCGAGCTCGAGCGCGCCAACTCGGAGCTGGCCCGCATCAACCAGCGCCTCTCGCGGGCCGTGGCTCGCCTCGCGGACATCGCCAAGACCGACGGCCTGACCGGCCTGCTCAACCACCGCTCCTTCCAGGAGAAGCTGAACCTCGAGCTCCAGCGCTGCATGCGTCAGGAGCACCCGCTGTCCATCGTGATGATCGACGTAGACCACTTCAAGGCCTACAACGACACCCACGGGCACCCGGCCGGTGACCAGGTCTTGCGCGAGGTCTCCCGCCTGTTCCGGGTCAACCTCCGGGAGCTGGACATCGTGGCGCGCTACGGCGGCGAGGAGTTCGCGGTGGTGCTGCTGGACACGCCCAAGGGCGCCGCTGGGCTGGTCGCTGAGAAGCTCCGCCAGGCGGTCCTGGACACCGACTTCCCCCAGGCCGATCTCAGCCAGCCCGAGGGTCGCATCACGATCTCGCTGGGCGTGGCGTCCTTCCCGGACGACGGTCTGGCCCCCGGCGAGCTCATCCAGATGGCCGACGTGGCGCTCTACGAGGCCAAGCGTCGGGGTCGGAACCGCGTCATCCAGGCCGGCGAGCTCCTGTCGATGATCCGCACCAAGAAGTGAGGCTGCTGCTCGCGCTTGCCTGCACGAGCGCGCAGGAGCCGGAGTCCCCGCGCAGGCCGGACCCGCGCCTCCGCGTGGACGCGGCCCGGGCCTGGTTGGACGAGGAGGGCGTCGAGGTGCTTCGGCTGGGCATGGCGCCCTACGGCGGCGAGGCCGAGCTGAGCGCCTGGGAGCCCCTGATGGCGGCGCTCTCGGACCAGCTCGACGTGCGCATCGAGCTGGTCGCCTACGGCCCCCACGGCGAGCTCGAGGAGGCCCTGATCCGGCGGGAGATCGACGGCGCTCAGCTGCGCCCCTTGCCCTACGTCGAGCTGTCCCGGCACCAGGCGCTGCACCTCGTGGCGGCGGAGGTGTACTCGGGCGCGCTGAGCTACGACGGCTACATCGTCACCCTGCGGGACCAGGCCGTGCGCGACGTGGGCGGGCTCGAGGACCTGGCCCAGACGCCCTTCGGCTTCGTGCATCCGGACTCCTGCAGCGGCTACTTGTTCCCCGCCGCCATGCTCCTGGCCGCGGGCGTGCACCCCCAGGACGACCTGGACGCGCGCTTCTACTCGGACCACCGGGACGTGCTGCGCGCGGTGCAGGACGGCGAGGTCCTGGCCGGCGCGGTCTGGTCCGACGCGGTCAAGGACGCTGACCCCGACGGGCCGAGCCTGCGGGTCGTGGCGAAGACGCCGCCCATCCCGAGCAGCGCCTGGGTGCTCCGAGGTGACCTGCCCGAGGAGGTGGCCCGGGGCCTGGGCGCGGCCATGAGCCGGGTCGCGACGAACACGCCCGAGGGCAGGGCGCTGCTGGGTCCGCTGACTGGCGTGCACGGCTTCCTGGTGGTGGGCGACAGCCACTTCGACACGGTGCGGCGGCTGCAGGACCGCCTGGTGCAGGCCGAGATCAGCGTCCCTGTGACGGCTCCGTAGGCGGCCTCAGCGCGGTGGCGAGGAAGACCTCGCGGCAGTCCAGCCAGGTCCGCTCCAAGCGGGCGAAGTCCTGGTCCGTCTCGGCGCGGGCGAGCTCGACGATGGCGCCGTGCAGGAAGACGCGGATGATCCAGGCCAGGCGCTCGGGGGGCCAGCGCAGCTCGTCGAGGTGCTCGGAGAAGACCTCCCGGATGCCGATCTCGAGCAGGCTCATGGACTCGGCGTAGAAGCCCTCGAGGTCCTTGGCCACGGCCGTGTTCTGGCGGCTCAGGCCGAAGGTCTCGACCATGAAGGGGGCGAAGCCGCGCATCTCGAGCAGCGCCTGCCACATCGAGTCGAGGGCCTCGACGGCGGGCTCGATGCCGCGCTTGGGGTTCTGCTGGAGGCGGTCGTCGAAGCGGTGCTTGAGCTGCCGGAGCATGGCCCGCTGCGCCTCGATGAGCAGGTGCTGCTTCGAGGTGAAGTGGTAGTGCAGCAGGCCCTTGCTGACGCCGGCTTCCCGAGCGACCTCGGTCATCGAGGCCGCCTCGTAGCCGGTGGAGCCGAAGAGCCGCGCCGCCGCGCTGAGGATGCGCGAGACGGTGCGGCTGCCTCGGGCGTTCAAGCGGGAGATGGGCGAGCGAGGCACGCTGCCTGCCTATCTCAGGCCCGACCGCTCTGCCGGCTGGCCTCGCCGGTCAGAGCGGCCGATGCCGTCCTGCTCAGGCGGCCGAGCCCCCGGCCCGGCGTGAGGCTCCAGCCCCGCCCAGCGCGGCCTCGAGCACGTCCTCCAGCCTCTCGGCCAGCACGAACTCCAGCTCGTGGCGCACCTGCTCCGGCAGGTCCTCCAGGTCCGGCTCGTTGTCCAGCGGCAGCACGATCCGGCGGATGCCCTTGCGGTGCGCGGCCAGGACCTTGGCCTTGATGCCTCCGACCGGCAGCACCCGCCCTCGCAGGCTGGCCTCGCCGGTCATCGCCAGGTCCGGATCCACCGGCCGACCGGACAGCAGGCTGGCCAGCGCGGTCGTCATCGTCACGCCCGCCGAGGGTCCGTCCTTGGGCACCGCGCCCGCCGGCACGTGCACGTGCAGGTCCTTGTCCTTGAGCGCATCCGGGGCGATGCCCAGCTGCTCGTGGTGGCTCAGCACCCAGGTCAGCGCGGCCCGCGCGGACTCCTTCATCACGTCGCCCAGCTGCCCGGTCAGGATGAGCCGGCCGTTGCCCGGCAGGGTGGACGCCTCGACGTAGAGCACGTCCCCGCCCACCGGCGTCCAGGCCAGGCCCGTCGCGAAGCCGGCCTTGTCCGGCAGGTCGTGCCGCTGGCTGCGGTACCTGCGACGCTCCAGGTAGAGCGGCAGGTCCTCGGCCTCGATGTGCAGCGGCCCCTCGAGCTGCCCTCGGGCCTTGAGCACCGCCGCCGCCCGGAAGGCCCGCCCCAGCACCCGCTGGAGCTCGCGCACTCCGGCCTCGCGGGTCCAGCCCTCGATGGCTTCGCCCAGGGCCCGGTCGGTGAACACCACGTCCTCGGGCGCCAGCCCGGCGTTCTCGGCCAGCTTCTCGAGCAGGTGCTCGCGCGCGATGACCTGCTTCTCCTCGGGCGAGTAGCCGTCGATGCGCAGGATCTCGAGGCGGTCGCGCAGCGGCCCCGGGATGCCGCTCAGATCGTTGGCCGTGGCCACGAAGAGCACCCGCGACAGATCGAAGGGCAGGTCCACGTAGTGGTCCGTGAAGGCGTGGTTCTGCTCAGGGTCCAGGATCTCGAGCAGCGCCGCGCTGGGGTCGCCCTGCCAGCCCTTTCCGAGCTTGTCGAGCTCGTCCAGCAGGACCACGGCGTCGCTGGAGCCGGCGCGCCGCAGGCCCTCGATCAGGCGCCCGGGGCGGGCACCGATGTAGGTCCGTCGGTGTCCCCGGAGCTCCGCCTCGTCGCGCACGCCGCCCAGGGCGACGCGCACCAGCTTCCGCCCGGTGGCGTCCGCGATGGCGCTGCCGATGCTGGTCTTTCCGACCCCGGGGGGGCCCACCAGGAGCAGCACGTCGGCGCGTCCTCGACCCGCCAGCTTGCGCACGGCCAGGTGCTCGACGACCTGGCGCTTCACCTTGTCCAGCCCGTGGTGGCTGCGGTCCAGCGCCGTCTCCAGGCTGTCCAGGTCCACCTCGACGGCGGTCTCCACGCCCCAGGGCAGCTCGGAGATGGTCTCCAGCCAGTCCACGGCCACCTGGCGCTCGGGCGACTGGGGGTTGACGCGGTCCAGGCGCCGGAGCTCCCGATCCACGGTCGCTCGCGCGGTCTCGGGCAGGTCCAGCGCGGCGATGCGCTGCTTGAGGGCGTCGAGGTCGCTGGCCTGGTCGCCCTCTCCGAGCTCCTCCTGGATGGCCTTGAGCTGTTGACGGAGCACGTGCTCCTTCTTCATGTCCTTGGTCTGCTCCTGCAGCCGGTCCCGGATGCTCTGCTGGGCCTGCACGACCTCGGCGAGCTCGGCCAGCCGAGACAGCAGCCGCTCGGCGCGGGCCAGCGGGTCGGTGGTCTGCAGCGCCTCCCGGCGCCAGGCCTCGGGGGTCTCGACGATGCTGCTGATGGCGTCGATCATCAGCTCGGGCTTGAGGCGCAGCACCTGGCGGGCCATCTGCGCCGGGGCCTCGCCCAGGGTGCTGGCGGTGACCTGGATCTGCTCCCTGAGCGTCTTCAGCAGCGCGGTGGCGTGCAGGGTGTCGGGCCAGTCCAGCTCGACGCGCTCGAAGCTGGCCTCCAGGTAGGGGCGGGTGGCCGGGAAGCCCGTCAGCTTGACCCGGGCCACGCCCTGCAGGACGGCGCCGTTGTCCTTGCGCTCGATGACGCGCGCCAGGGTGGCGACGGGGAGGAGGTCCGCCGGGACGACGTCGGCGACGGGCTCGCGCTGGACGGCCACGAGCAGCCATCCGTCGGGGGCGGCCTCGAGGGCCTTGGTGGAGATCTTGCGGCCGACGCCGAAGGGCTGGACGGCCGCGGGCAGCAGCACGCCCCGCCGCAGGGCCAGCACGGGGAGGCGGGAGGGCAGCAGGTCGGGGACGCGAAAGTCGAGCTCGATGCGGGTCATGCGATGTCCTGGTGGGGGGCGCTTCGTTGCTCGGGAAGCATAGGAACATCACGATGAGCGGCAAGTGTCGGAACAAACATTCACCCTATGAATGTTTGTTGGACGGGCGCCCCCCTCGGTCACGTCGCGCTCGCGCCGAACTTGCAGCCCGTCGACCGCAGGTCAAGGCGGAGCGAGCTCCCCCGTGGCAAGTTGGGGCGCTGGGAGGCGCCCTTGTTCCTGCTCGCGACCCTGGCCTGCACAAGCCCGGACGACGCCGCTGATGACTCCACGTCCACGGGCCCCGACAGCGACTCTGTGGCCCCGGGGCCCAGCGGCGATCCCGCCACCGTCGAGCTGGCTGGGGACTGCCCCCTGGAGGAGAGGGTCGGCGGCTTCCAGGTCTCGATCTACGAGGACTACAGCCTCGTCCAGGGCGCCGTCGCGGACGCGGTGGTGCCGATCGCGGTCCTGGAGCAGGTCGCCAACGAGGGCGAGTGCCGCCTGCTCCGACGCAACAACCCTCACTGCGATCCCGCCTGCGCCTCGGGCTTCACCTGCGACTTCGACGGCGAGTGCATCGACTACCCGGCGAACCAGGATCTGGGCAGCGTCAAGCTGCTCGGGCTGGACCAGGTCGTCGTGATGGACCCTGTCCAGCCGGGCAACAGCTACTTCGACACCAGCCTGCCGCACCCGGCCTTCAGCCAGGGGCAGCTCATCGAGCTCCGCGCGACCGAGGGCTGGTCCGGGGCCTGGGACCTGCACGGCGTAGGCAGCGAGATCCTCGTGCCGGGCAGCCTGGAGGGGGTGATCTCGGGCGGCGAGGACCTGCAGGTCACCTGGCAGGCTCCCCCCGAGGGCGCGCGCAGCCACCTGCAGCTCAAGCTGAACATCGATCAGCACGGCACCTCGCCGGTGAGCGTGCTCTGCGAGCTCGAGGACGACGGCCAGGGCAGCGTGCCCGGCTCCCTGATCCAGGCCCTGGTGGCCTACGGCGTCAGCGGCTTCCCCAGCGCCTCGCTGTCCCGCCGCACCGTCGATCAGGTCCGCCTCGAGTTGGCCGAGGGCGGCTGCTTCGACCTGGTCGTCGACACCCCCGTCCACATCGACGTGGACGTGCTGGGCTTCACGCCCTGCAAGGACAGCGACGACTGCCCGGACGACCAGACCTGCAACCTCGAGCTCGAGATCTGTCAATGACCCTGCTGCTCCTGCTGGCCTGCAAGCCCACCGTCGGTCCTGGCCCGACGGACGACACCCAGGCCCCCGTCGACAGCCACGACAGCGTCGACTCCGAGGGGCCGGACATCTGCGAGCTGGCTCCCGTCCTGCCCCTCGAGTTCGAGACGATGAAGGGCTTCACCCGGGCCGAGGACTTCGCCTTCGACCTGCAGGGCCGCCTCGTCAGCGTCGACCTGAACGGCAACCTGATGGCCCAGGACATCGACGGCAACAAGACCGTGCTGGCCCCGGGCGTCGGGGCCGAGTCCGCGGGCACCCGCTTCCTCCCGGGCGGCGACCTCATCCTGGCCAACGTGGCCAAGGGCTCGCTGCTGCGCATCACGCCCGAGGGCGCCCAGACCACCATCCTGTCCGGCCTCGCCTACCCGAACGGGGTCGAGGTCGACGCCGATGGCATGGTCTACGTCGCCGAGCACGACCGTGGCCGCGTCCGCCGGGTCGACCCGGACACCGGCGAGTTCGAGATCATCGCCGAGGATCTGGTCAACCCCAACGGCCTGCGGTTCTCGCCGGACTGGCAGACGCTCTACGTCGGCAGCTTCGGCGCAGGGACCGTCCACGCCATCCGCCGCGCGGGCGAGCTCTGGGAGACCGAGCTCTTCGGCACTCTGGCGGGCCTCGATTTGGACTTCCCGCTGCCCTGCGAGGACAAGACCGCGGGCCAGCTCTGCACCCTGATCGGCGGCGGCTACGGCACCTGCGTCGAGGGCGAGGAGGCCCTGGACTGCTCCT
>CALGIB010000967.1 GCA_937915955.1 uncultured Pseudomonadota bacterium | reverse complement strand
ACAAGGACCAGGACCCGTCCTGCTACTGGGTGTCCGAGAAGCTGGACGGTGTGCGAGCGGTCTGGGACGGGCAGACCTTCTGGAGCCGCGGCAACAACGAGTTCCTCGCCCCGGTCTGGTTCCGCGCGCTGATGCCGCAGGGGATCGTGCTGGACGGCGAGCTGTTCGCGGGGCGCAAGAACTTCCGGGACTCACCCTCGGTACAGACCCGCGCCCCCAGCGACCGCCAGTGGCGCAAGCTCCGGTACATGGTGTTCGACGCGCCGCTCATCGCAGGCGACTTCGAGGCCCGGATGAAGAAGCTGCGCTCGGTGATCACGGACGGGCCGCACATCGAGCTGGTGGCGCAGAGGGCCTGCGCGGGCAAGGCGGATCTCGACGCCTTCCACCGCGAGATCAAGGCCCAGGGCGCCGAGGGCGTCATGCTCCGTCTGCGTGGATCG
Source organism: uncultured Pseudomonadota bacterium (assembly GCA_937915955.1). Classification (GTDB taxonomy): domain Bacteria; phylum Myxococcota_A; class UBA796; order UBA796; family CAJQPC01; genus JAAESX01. The sequence continues at coordinate 2,015 of CALGIB010000967.1, read as the reverse complement.
AGCTACGAGCGCAAGCGGAGCAGCACGCTGCTCAAGGTCAAGGACTTCATCGACGACGAGGCCAGGATCGTCGGATACAACGCCGGGAAGGACCGGGGCTCGTACAAGGCGGTCCTCGTCTCGTCTGGTGCGTCGTTCAACGTCACCGTGCGGGACCCATCGTGGTCGGGCCTGCCTGTCGGGACGATCATCACGGTGCGCTACTTCGAGTTGACGCCGGCGGGGAAGCCGCGGTTCCCGGTGATGGTCGCGGTCAGGGACTACGAGTAAATGGCGCTCGACTTCGACAAGATCGCCGCTGGGATCAACCTGGGCCAGGTGGCCGCGGCGCTGCAGTCGCCGTTCAGGATCGGCGGGTTCTCTGTCTCCGGGCGGCAGACATCGCCCGTGCCGAAGGTGGACTGGTCCACCGCTGGGAAGATCGTCAACTCCCTGAAGCGGGTCGATAGGTGGATGGTCAAAGAAGCCATCATCGAAGCCGAGCAGCGTGGAGACGAGTTCAATCTGATGATGTTCCAGGTGATATCTGAACAGGTCGAGAAGAAGAGAGGCCGCCCGAAGTGGGGACAGTCCACGTCCGCCCTGAGCCAGTCGGACCTGGACCACCTCCACGACTACCTCTTCGAGTGGTTCGACAAGCCACCCGTCCCCCGGTCCGTCCTTCGGACACTCTGAGCTGGTGCTATCGTCGCGCCTGGAGATCGAGCCATGTACTACGGACAGAGCAACTACTACGGTGCGGTCAACTACGGGATCGGCCCCGGCACGCCCATCACCGCAGAGGTCCGCCAGGAGGCGATGATGGCCCCGCTGTTCGCCCTGGGCGCGCGGGACTGGTTCTACGTCGCCATCGGCGCGGTCCTGGTGCTCCTGGGTGGCTGGATCTGGCGGCGCTTCCGGTAGTCGTCATCTTCGTCGGCCTGTCATGTATTAAATGACAAGGGCCTCGAGATGACGCTCACCACTCGGTGCTGAGATCGGCGTGCCACTGCATGGCCCAGATCTCCACGTCGCTCGGACCGACGCTCGCGCCGTCGATCGGCGTCCACGAATAGCCGCCGCCCACCTCGTAGACGCGGGCGGGCACGTCCACCCCGCACGCTTGACGGGACGCATCGTCGTAGGCGATCAGCCAGGCGTGATCATCCCCTTCGTGTCCGCCGCCGGTCGCGTCGATCCCCGCCTCGGCCAGGACGCTGTGCAGCGCGTCAGCGACCGCATCGCACGCTCCGCCGTCGCTCCAGTCCCAGCCATCCAGTTCGCCCTGGGCCGCTCGGGCGAGCTCATCCCGGACCGCCTCGATGCGATCTGACAGCGGAGCCCGGTTCGCGGCCCCGCGGACTCGATCCTTCAAGAATCCTCGGTAGCTGTGCGTCGTCGCCCGGTACTCCCCGGTCTTGCAGACGCCATCGTCAAGGCATTGACGCTGTCCGACCCAGGTCACGTTCTTCGGGGTCTTGCCGCCCATCGCGGCCTTGACGAGCTTGGCGTGGTGGCGGGGCAGCGCGAGGTAGATCTTGCTGTACTTCGGGCCGACGACGCTGAACCACTTCCCGATCCGCTTGCTCAGGGCGTCGAACGCCGCGCCCGTCAGGTACTCGGGCGGGAAGTCGTAGGAGTCGTTGGGGTAGGTGCGGCTCCACTCGTAGGGGACCACGCCCAGCGGCTCGGACACGACGTGCTTGTCCACCTTCTTGCCGGCGAGCCCCTGCAGGTAGCCTGACTTGTGGCTCGGCGCGTCCGGGAAGGGTTTCGTTTGAGCACAGGGGACAAGCACCGCGATCTTGTGTTTCGGCTTGCGACGGAGTGCCTTGTCGAAGTTGCCGGCGATGTCGGGGTGGTTGATCACACGGAGCCCCTGCGCCGGGGAGCGGACAACGAACTTCGGGGCGGTGTTGGCGCGGCCCCGGTTGGGTTGGCCCTGGCCAGCGTGCTCGGCCCAAAATCTGACCCGGATCGCCGCCGCCATCGCCTGAGTCGAGCGCGTGTTGCATGCGATCCCAGATCGAGATCTG
>CALGIB010000966.1 GCA_937915955.1 uncultured Pseudomonadota bacterium | reverse complement strand
CTCCTCGGCCTTCAGGCCACGGCGCGTCGCCAGGCCGAGGGGGACTGACCGACGATGCGCTTGAACGCGCGCGAGAACGCCGCCTCGCTCCCATAGCCGACCTGGGCGGCCACCTCGGCCAGGGGCTGCCGGGTCTCGCGGAGGCGCGATAGCCTGAGGCGATGCTGCTGATGACGCTCATGGCCTTCGATCTCCAGGGACACCGGGGTGCTCGGGGCCTGCTGCCCGAGAACACCCTGGTCGCCTTCGAGAGGGCGCTCGAGCTGGGGGTCGACACCCTCGAGCTGGACCTGGGGCTGAGCGCCGACGGGGTGCTGGTCGTCCACCACGACACGCACCTGTCGCCCCACCTGGCTCGGGACGGCGAGGGCACCTGGATCTCCGAGCCCATCGCGCTGAACGCCCAGACCTTCACGCAGCTCCGGGCCTACGACGTGGGCCGCCTCAGGCCGGGATCCGCCTACGCCCAGCGCTTCCCCGAGCAGCAGGCGGTTGACGGTCAGCGCATCCCCGCGCTGGCCGAGGTGTTCGCGCTGAGCCCGACCGCGCGGTTCAACATCGAGATCAAGCTGGACCCCTCGCGGCCCGAGGCCACCGCCAGCCCCGAGGCCTTCGTCGAGGCGGTCCGCCAGGCGGTCTCCGAGGCCGCCGTCGCCGACCGGGTGACGGTGCAGTCCTTCGACTGGCGCCCGCTGCGCGCGCTGGCCGGAGAGCTGTCCACGGCCTGCCTGAGCGAGGACGAGGGCCAGGACGAGGAGGCTGTCCGAGCCCTGCTGGGCGAGGTGGTCGCCACCGGCTGTCAGACCTGGTCCCCCCAGCACAGCCTGCTGAGTGGGGCCCGCGTCGCCGCAGCGCACGCGCTGGGCCTGCGCGTGGTGCCCTGGACGGTCAACGAGCCCGCTCGAGGCGAGGAGCTGCGGTCCTGGGGCGTGGACGGGCTGATCACCGACTACCCGGATCGGGTGCGATAGGCGCCCTCGGGTCCCTGGGCAGACCCTCGCCGCCAGAGCGGGATAGCCAGCAGGCATGACGCAGACCGAGATCACGGACTTCGCGGGTCGTCTCGGGTGATCCTGGGCTTGCTGGCTTGCTCGCTCGGTCATCCTTGTCCCGAGGGCATGGTTCGCATCCCCGGGGGGTCCTTCACCTTCGGCGAGCCGACGCCGAGCGAGAGCTGGCATCAGCCCGGCCAGGTGGTCGAGCTCGGCGCCTACTGCATGGATCGCTTCGAGTTCCCCAACGTCCGGGGTCAACGGCCCAGGGCCAGCGCGTCCTGGACCCAGGCCGAGGAGGAGTGCAGGGCCGGCGGCAAGCGACTCTGCAGCTCGATGGAGTGGGAGCGCGCCTGCGAGGGCCCCGAGGGCCAGCGCTACGTCTATGGGCCGACCCGGGACGCCTCGATCTGCAACACGCCAATCGAGGGGGGCGGACCGGGCAAGGGCAGGCGTCCGCCCTATTCCGGCGGAGGGGACTTCCCGCAGTGCCTCAGCGCCGAGGGCGTCTACGACCTCAACGGCAGCATGTCCGAGTGGGTCTCGGACCCCTGGACCGGCGCCCCCGAGCCCTTCAACAGCGAGGCGATCGTGGACCCAGCCACCTGGCGGACGCTGCGGGGCGGCACGATGTGGAGCCACACCTTCTACGGCCAGGACTGCACCAGCCGGCACGGCCACCCGACCAGCTTCCAGAACATGGACGACGGCTTCCGCTGCTGCTCGGACCCGAGCTGAGCGAGGACCCCGGCTAGCCCTGGGCGCCGCCGTGCAGCGGCTGGGGTGCCGGGAAGTCCTCCTCCTCGGGCACGTGCAGGTCGGCCATGGCCCACCGGGTGCGCTTGAGGATGTGGAACAGCACGCCGAAGGCGAGCACCGCCACGTTCAGGTTCACGAAGACGGTGACCAGCGTGGTGCCGGCGATCACGCCCAGCTGGGGGTGGGTCACCACCTGGGTCGCGGGGTTCTTCAGCGAGAACCACCAGGCCTTCAGCGCGTCCCAGTCCATGACGTCGTAGCCGACCTTGAGCAGCACGCCGGTGAACACGGCCTTGGGGATGAGCTGCAGGGCGCCCTGGAAGATGAGCATCTCGACGATGACGAAGACGCCGACCATGACGCCGGCGAGGCGCATCGTGGCCTTCTCGTTCAGGATCAGCACCGAGCGGATGGTGGCCTGGGCACCCGGGATGCCGCCGAACAGGGCGATGGCGGCGTTGGCGAGGCCCTGGGCCGCGAGCTCTTTGTTCTGCTGGGTCTCCTCCTTTTTTTTGAACAGGCGCGTGGCCATCTTGTCGACGACCAGGCTGGTCAGCAGGGTGTCCAGGTAGGCCAGCATCGCCAGGTTGGCCGCGAAGGGCAGGGCGGCAAGCAGGATGGGGCCCGACCAGTCGGTGGGGAGCTGGCCTTCGAACAGCCCCGTCAGATCCGAGAGGCTCTCTACCGCGGCCAGGCTGATGAACTCGGACTGCTCGCCCGTGAAGCCCAGCAGCTGCACCGTCCCGGTGACCAGGATGATGGCCAGCAGGGCGCCGGGGATGAAGTGGAAGAAGGCCGGGAGCTTCTTGATCAGCGAAGGCAGGGCGAAGCACAGCGCCACCGTCACCAGCGCGATCCCGATGTTGACGCCCAGCTGTCCGCCGATCTGGGTGGAGTCGCCCAGCCCGAAGACCTTCTTCACCTCGGCGATCCAGATCAGCACCGCGATGCCGTTCATGAAGCCGGAGATGACGACCTTGGGGACCAGCGTGATGAAGCGTCCCAGTCGAAACAAGGCCATCAACAGCAGCAGGCCACCGGTGACGAGGAAGACCTGGTTGATGAAGACGTTCGGATCGACGCCCCGGGCGCCCAGCAGGCCGGAGAGCTCCGCGCCGCCGACGGCGAGCACGACCGCCGCGGTGACGGCCGTCATCGGCGCGGTGGGCCCAGAGCACTGCACGCGCGTTCCGCCGAACAGGCTGGTGATCAGCGCGATCACGCCGGCGGACATGATCCCGATGAAGGCGCCGTTGGGTCGTCCGGATGCGATGCCGAAGGCCGCGCCGAGGCTGATGGCCACAAAGCTGACGGTCAGGCCGGCCAAGAGGTTCTGGAGGATGGCGCCCGCCTTCGACGGCTGGTCCCGTGTCTCCTGCTGTTCGCTCACGGCGTGTCCGGCTTGAGGGGGGCGCAGCCTACCGTTCGGACCAATGCTTTGCCACAACTGAATCATTCGGTTTGAACGAATAGTCAGTTCTAGCCAGTCTCAGGTTGCGCGCCCGGCTCGGGCGCTCCCTCCGCGTTAGGCTGCGGGCGATCTGCCGGGGCCGCCCGTGCTTCTCCTCCTCGCTTGCACCTCTTCGCCGAAGTCAGGGGACTCGCCCGCCGACTCGGGCGTCCAGGTCGAGGGCTGCCACGCCGCGCCCCGATCCGCCGACAGCCACGAGCTCTGGCTGAGCTTCCCGTACACCTCCTCGGGGGGCCAGACGCCCGCGTGGAAGCGCTTCGCCTACGACGGCCTGCTCGTCGAGGAGGGCTCGCTCGAGCTCGGCCGGTCCACCGGCGGTCGAGGCGCCTGGACGCCGGACGGTGCCTTCGTCTTCCTCGTCGGCGACTCGGGCGAGGTGCACACCCCGGCCGGTCCCTGGAGCGCGTCCTACGCCTCGAGCGTGGCGATCTCCCGCTCGGGCGAGCAGGCCTTCCTGGTCAACCCCAACTGGGCCGAGTCCGGCGGCGGCGTCTACCGGGCCGACATCGACTGTGACACCGGGGCCCTGGGCAGCCCCGAGTTGATCTGGACCGGCAAGAACGCCTCCGTGATCGCGCTGCGGCCCGGCACCACGAGCGAGGCTGCGGTGATCTCCCGTGAGCTGGACGGCGTGGCGGGCATCGTGCACCTCGTCGACCTGGAGACCGGCCAGGTCCTCGAGCACATCGACGCCTTCGGCGACGACGAGGCCATCGTGAGCGACGCCGCCTGGGACTTCGAGGGCCAGCGACTGCTCGTGGCCGACTACAGCGAGTGGTCCGGCGTGCCCACTCGGGTCGCGGTAGTCGAAGACACTGGCCCCGTGGGCCTGATCGAGGTGAACGACCCGGTCAGCCTGGTCACCGCCCCGTGGCCCGACAGCAGCGCCCTGGTGGTCAGCGGCTACGGCGACGCGGTCTACGAGCTGGTCCGCACCCAGGACGGCTACGAGCTGGGCGCCAGGGTCGCCAGCCCCGCGCTGCCCGGCGCGGCGGTGGTCCTACAGCGCGGTGGTCAGGCCGGGCGGGTGCTGGTGGTCGAGAACACCGGGCTGCAGGAGCTCAGCTTCACCGAGGGCGGCGGGGTCAGCGACCTGGGCCTGCTGCAGAGCTGGTCTGGGCTCGACGGCATCCCAGGAGCCATCGCCCTTCAGCCCTGAGGGGACCCGAACCGGCCGGCCGGTCAGGAGCGGCGGCGGGCGGCCAGCAGCAGCCGGTGCGCCCCTCGTAGACCGGCGCGGAGCAGGCCACGACCGGTTCGCTGCGCAGGCCCAGGCCGTCCTCCTGGACCACGCTCCGGCAGACCTCCTCGGGCAGGGCGCTGGCCGTGCCCGAGTCGAGGCCCTGAGCAGGAGCAGGCCCCTTACCAGTGCGCTCGATCCGCTGACGGAGCGGATCGAGCCTCGCGTCCCCAGAGCGATCGCGACATCGGTGTCCTGCTCTGGCATGGTCCACCCATGCTCTGGCTGCTCGCGTGCTTCACCCAGGCCTCTGACGAGGGGCTGTCCCCTGCGCCCACCCCTGCGGCCGAGTCCGCCATCGATCTCGCCGGCCTGGAGCTGCTGCGGGACCCGGCGGCCTTCGTCGAGGCCGTCGGTCCCCTGGGTCAGCTGCCCCGATACGCCCTGGACCTGTCCATCTCGGACACGGCGAACCGCTACGAGGGCCGCGGCGTCCTGGTATGGACGAACACCACGGGCGGGCCCGTGTCGATCCTGCCGCTGCTGCTGCACCCCAACGCGCCCAAGGAGCTCGGCGCCGCCACCACCGCCAGCCTGGAGCTGCGCGAGGCGAGCTGCCCAGGCTGCAGCCTGCGCCGGGTGAGGCCCACGCTGGCCGAGCTGGACCTG